>DASURJ010001118.1:0-3162 GCA_036280115.1 Gemmatimonadaceae bacterium | reverse complement strand
GCAAAGCCGTCATCAGGCCGTTTCGGCTTGTTCCGGCGTCATCGCCGTTCCGACCGGCCCGCGCGCGCCGTGCCGTACGCCGAGGTGGTCTTTGCTGATAGCCCATAGCTGATACCTGAGGGCCGGCGGCTGGTTCGTGCCCTCCCCAATTCCGAGCGCCTTGACATTAGCCTCGTCGAAGAGACAGTTTAGACACGACTAAAATCTGGGTCGCTGTCAGCTAAACCTGTTCGTCCTTGCCATGTCCGCCAGGCCCACCCGCCGGCCCCTGACTGTCGCGGTAGCCGCCATCGCGATGCTCGGAGCCTGCGACCAGCTTGCCACCGAGGCCGTCCACGATGGCGACGTCTTCGACGCCGCGCTCCCTGGCCTCACAGCCGACGAGCTCGCCGCCTTCGCCCGCGGCGACGCCGAGTTCGAGCGACGGTTCTCGCCCGCCTCCGGACTCGGCCCGATCTTCAACAACGTCGCCTGCGCGTCATGTCATAGTGGCGACGGGCGCGGACGTCTCGCGAACGCGCTCCAGCGCATCGGCACTGTCGACGACGACATGATGCGCGCCGTCGGCGGACCGCAGATCCAGGACAAGGCCATCCCCGGTGCGATCGCGGAACGCCTGCCGGCCGGCGCCGTCGTCTCGCTCCGGCTCCCGCCCCCCGTGTTCGGCGTCGGGCTCATCGAAGCCATTCCCGACGCCGCCATCCTCGCGAACGCCGACCCCGACGACCGCGACGGCGACGGGATCTCGGGGCGCCCGAACTGGGTCACCCCTAACGACTATGCCGTGCCGAACGCCGCTCCGCCCGGCCTTCGGCTCGGGCGGTTCGGCCGCAAGGCGCAGACTGCCACCCTCCTCGAGCAGACCGTCGAGGCGTACCACCAGGACATGGGCATCACGTCGGACTTCCAGCCTCGCGAGAACCACAATCCGCTGTCGACGGTGCCCATCGAGGCCGCGGACATCGCGGTCGACCCCGAGGTGCCGCCGGCCACGGTGCAGGCCGTCGTGCATTACCTCCGCACCCTCGCCCCGCCACGCCCCGGCACGGAGACCGATCTCCGGCGTGAGGGACGCGAGCTGTTCGCTTCCGTTGGCTGCGCGAGCTGCCACGTGCCGACCTTGCAGACCGGACCCAGCCCGATCGCCGCGCTCTCGAATCAGCCGGTCGAGCTTTATTCCGATCTGCTTCTCCACGACATGGGCGATGCCCTCGCCGACAACCGCCCCGACGGCGGCGCCAGCGGCCGCGAGTGGCGCACCACGCCGCTTTGGGGACTCCGCCTCATGCGGCAGTTCCTCAATGGCGAGGCGCTCCTGCTCCACGATGGCCGCGCACGCACAGTGGAGGAGGCGATCCTCCTGCACGGCGGCGAGGCGCAACGCGCGCGCGACGCGTTCGCCGCACTGAATTCCGCACAACGTCGAGCGCTCCTCGATTTCGTCGAGTCGCGCTGATGGCCGGCGACACCTCGAACTTACGAGCCCGATCGCGCGCGCTGCCCTGCATGGACCGGCGCGAGTTCGTCGAGCGATCGGTCAGCGCGATACTTGGTGTCTCGGTGTTGGGCGCGTGCGCGTCGCTCGTGACGAGGACGGTTACACCCGTGGACGGCACGCTGCGGCTCGCGCTGACGCATTACCCCGAGCTCGCGGCCGATGGCGGGTCGCTCAAGGTCCTCCCGAACGGCGCCGCCGACCCGGTCTACGTGCTCGCCCTCGGGAACCGGCGATTCGCGGCGCTCTCGCCGATCTGCACCCACCTCGGGTGCACCGTCGAGATCGAGGAGGGGAGACTCGCGTGCCCGTGCCACGGTTCCAACTACGACCGCGAGGGACGCGTCCTGCGCGGGCCCGCCGAGCGCCCCCTGGACCGCTACCGTGCCGAGCTGACATCCGACGACGTGCTCGTGATCGACCTCCGCTCTCCTCGCGATGGCTGACCCGGCAACCGCCCTTATCACCCTCGCGCGAGCCTTCCCACGCGCATCGCTCGCCGCGTTCGCCACGATCGTGCTTCACGCGCACACCGTGAGTGCGCAGGACACGACCGCCGCGCGCGATACGGTCGAGCGCCCGTTCGTACGCGGCGGTGTGTACGACAAGCCGTTCCTCAGCCGTCTCGGCGGACGTACCACGCTGGGCGGCTACGCCGAGGTGCACGCCCGCTACGAGCGCGTGGACGGTCTTCGCGACGAATCCGGGTTCGAGGCCAAGCGCTTCAACCTGTTCACGAACACTCGCGTGAGCGACTTCGTGCGCATCGGCGCGGAGATCGAGATCGAGGAAGGCGGCCGAGAGGTCAAGCTGGAGTACGCGGCCATCGACGTCCGAATCCACCCGTCGCTCACGGTCCGTGGCGGGATGCTGCTGTCGCCGTTAGGCAAGTTCAACCTCTCTCACGACAGCCCGCTCAACGAGTTCACCGATCGGCCCCTGGTATCCACCGACCTGCTTGGCGTGGCGCTGTCCGAGCCGGGGTTCGGGGCGTACGGCCAGTTCGGGTTCGCGCGTACCGGCCGCGTGACGTACGAGGTCTACGCCACGAACGGGTTCCACGACGGTCTCATCACCGACTCGGAGGATGGGACCCGCATCCCTCTCGGCCGTGGCAACTTCGAGGACAACAACGGCTCCCCGGCATTCGTCGGACGGCTCGCGCTCAGCCCCGCGCAGGCGTACGAGGTCGGCGTGTCAGCCCATCATGGCGCGTACAATGTCTCGAGCACCGAGGGGACCCGGGTCGACGAGCGCCGCGACCTCACGATCCTGGTCCTCGACGCCGAGGCGCAGCTGTTCGGCGTGCAGGTGAGCGGCGAAGCCGCCCGCGCATCGATCGATGTGCCGCCGGGGCTCGCGGGGATCTACGCGTCGCGCCAGCGCGGCGCCTACGCCGAGGCGGTGCGCCCGTTCGGGCGCGGCTGGGTGCGCACGATGTCGTCGTCGAGCTTCGCGGCGAAGGTCCGGCTGGACTACGTGGATTTCGACGCGGATGCCCCAGGGCAGGAGACGCGACAGGTGTCGTTAGGCCTGAACTTCCGCCCGACACAGGACTCGGTGCTGAAGCTCGATTACGTGCGGGGCCGGTCGCGCGACGAGTTCAACTCCCCGGTGGATCACGCGTTCGTCCTGCTCTCGCTGGCGACGTATTTCTGATTCGCGAA
>DASURJ010001117.1:0-7795 GCA_036280115.1 Gemmatimonadaceae bacterium | reverse complement strand
ACGAAGCAGTTCGGGTTCAACGAGGCGGGGCTCGCCAAGTGGTTCGCTGTGTCGACGCCTTCAAACAGCGTTCGGACCACGAGCAGCGCCGGCGATACGAACTACTCGAACTCGAGCGGCACGTCGCCGGCAACGCCCGTTGCGACAGCGGTGATGGGAGTCCTGCTGTCCCGCTATCCGGACATGAACGCCAAGCAGGTGCGTGAAGTGATGCTCACCACGGCGAACAACAAGATGTCGGACGGCGTGCGGTTCCTCGGCACCGGGCAGACGTCCCCGTCTGGGGCGTCCATCGCCTGGACCGCTCCCGATGGCCTTCCGGACGAACGCTGGGGCTGGGGGATTCCCGATCTGGCCAAGGGCATGCACGGCCCCGGCCAGTTCCTGAGCCCGATGACCTACAACCTGCAGCAAAAGGCCCTGGACGTCTGGTCGAACGACATCGGCCAGGTCGCGATCAAGGAACGGGAGCGTGAAGATCGCGAGTGGCTCGAGGGCTACAGGGAGCAGGGCATCGCCTTCGCCGGCGAGTTCAGCCCCAACGTGCTCAAGCCGGACGGTTCGCTTGACCCACAGGCCTTCATGGTCCAGGGGATCCTGAATGATCCTTACATCCAGGCGCTCACCGATGGGCATCCCGAGCTCTACGACAAGATCCCCTACGAGGATGCCGTCAAGTGGCGCAGGGAATGGATGGATGCGCGCGCGGCCGACATCCAGAACAAGATCGACAACAACCTCTACACGGCCTCTCTGACCAAGCAGGGCCCCGGGACGCTCATCCTGGCGGGCGACAACACCTACGAGGGCGCCACGACGGTCGATGGCGGAAAGCTGTCGATCACCGGCTCGCAGGCAAGCCCGATCCATGTCAAGGGCGGCACGCTCGGCGGGACCGGGTTCGTGGCGCGCGACATCGATGTGGATAGCGGCGTGCTGCGGCCCGGTCTGACATCGGAGGAAGCCGCGGCGCTGTTCACCGACGACCCCGGCAGCGTCCTGCACGCGGGCGCGGACGTGCGGCTCGGCGGTTCGAGCCGCTTCGTCGTGACCGTGCGCGGCGCCAACGACTACGACAAGCTCCGTGCCGACGGGGATCTCGTACTCGGCGGCGAGCTGGTGCTGGACCTGCAGGAGGACCTGAAGCCCGGCGCCGCGCTGACGATCGCGACGGGCGACTCGATCGCGGGCACGTTCGCCGGGCTGCCCGAGGCCAGCCTGCTGCGGGTGGACGACCACGTATTCCAGCTCTCCTACAAGAGCAACCGGGTCACGCTCACGCTCGTGGCGGAGCTGACCGTCGGCGGCACGGTGCCTGCGACGCTCTCGCTCACGCTCGGCGCGCCGGCGTCGTTCGGGGCGTTCACGCCCGGCGTGGCAGAGGTGTACTCGGCCTCGACCACGGCCAACGTCATCTCGACGGCGGGCAACGCGACGCTGTCCGTCGCGGATCCGAGCGACATGGCGACCGGCAGGCTCGTCAACGGCGCGTTCTCGCTGCCGCAGCCGCTGCGGGCCAGTGCCGGTGGCGAGTTCCAGTCCGTCGGCGGCGTGGCGGCCCCGATCACGTTGAAGACCTGGTCGGCGCCGGTCTCCAACGACGCGTTCACGATCGGGTTCCGGCAGGCGATCGGCGCCAATGACGCGCTCCGCACCGGCACCTACTCGAAGACGCTGACGTTCACGCTCTCGACGACGGAGCCGTGATGTAGCTGCGCAGGATGCGCCGGCCGAAAGCGGCCGGCGCATCCTTGGCGCGTCGCCACTCTTGCGTTTGAGCGCGCTCTAACCCCTACCGTGGTGGCATGTCCATCACGGAGCGATCGGGACCGTTGACGATCGCGGAAGTTGCGGCGCTGTCGGGGCTCTCGGCGCACACGCTGCGCTACTACGAGCGCATCGGACTGCTTGACCCCGTCGCGCGCGTGCACGGCGGCCAACGCCGCTACGACGCCGCGGACCTCGCATGGCTGGCCTTCCTCCAGCGCCTGCGCGCCACCGGCATGGGGATTCGCAGCATGCAGCGCTACGCCGAACTCCGCCGCCAGGGCGATAGCACCCTCGCGGCTCGACGGGCGCTGCTTGAGGAACACCGCGACGAGGTGCTCGAGCGGATCGCCGAGCTGCAACGCGACCTCGCCGTCGTCACCGACAAGATCACCAACTACGAGCAACTGGAGCAAAGGCTTGCGCACGACTACTCCGACACATGACCGCTACGCCCGCGGTCGCGAGAAGCTCGCCGAGGTTGACGGCTCCGCCGGTGAGGCCGTCGTGGACTCGCTCGGCGATCTCGGCCGCCACATCGTCGAGTTTGCCTTCGGCGACGTCTACACCCGCCCAGGGCTGTCGCTGCGGGACCGCGAGCTCGCCGCCGTGGCCATGCTCGCTGCCAAGGGCGGCTGCGAACCCCAGCTCGACGTCCACCTGCACGCGGCTCGGAACGTCGGGCTCACGGTCGAGGAGCTGCGGGAAGTCCTCATCCAGGTGGCGCCGTACGCCGGCTTCCCCGCGGCCATCAACGCGATGCGCCGACTCCAAGCGCTTGAAGCCGAAGTCGCCGACCTCCTCCGCGGACACCGCGGGCGCACCTGACCACGCCCGATCCTCGGCGAGCGCGAGCGCGATCAGATCCGGCCGGTCGGCGGGCGTAGCGCGGCGCAGCAACGCAGGCATGCTCAACCGATCGCGTCTACCCCGAACGAGAACCGGAACGGGTGGTGGCGCGTCATGGGGATCGTGAACGCGGGGTCGGCCTCGACCTCCGCGATCCAGCGATGCGCGACGGAAGCGAACAGCTCCGGGTCGCCTCTGTCGTCGCCGACGAGCTCGGCACGGAGCGTGCGCAGATCATCTGATGCTGGAACGAAGACCGACAAGTCGAGGCCCAGCATGTCCCCGAAGTCACCAACGGCGAATCGGCGCTGGAACGTCAACCCGAAGTGCTCGGGCATCCCGCGATGCCCGTGACGGCTGGGCCAGCCCTGCGAGAAAAGGGCCTCGAAGAGGAACCCAGCGTTCCGAACCGAATGGAGATCGCCCCACGCTCGGATCGGATCGAGGGCAGGCTCGACCGCAACGGCTCGAAACGCCTCCCACGCCTGCATCCCGTTCGGACCCGGTCCCTCGTACTGGGCTGTCCCGTCGGCGTGCTTCGGCGTGAGGTCGACACCGCTCGCGATCAGGAGCTCGCGCATGCGCAAGACGGTGTCCTGCACTCGCACCGCTTTACCGGCTCGGCGGGGTGAGGAGCGTGTAGGTGCCGGTCCAACTGCCCTGGAAGAAGGTCCGCGGGTTCGGGAAGCAGGAGCCCGCGTTGGCGAAGCCGGTGAGTCCGTACTGGCCGGGAAGCGAATCCTCTGCGATCTGAAGGCACACCGTCGCCGTCCAGTTCGGTTCGATCACGTTCTCGAAGACGATCGACATCTCCCCTTTGCTGCCTAGGTGGAAGAACGTGCCGGTGCCCGTGCGCGGCGCGTTGCCTGGAGGTGTTGTCACCGGATTCAGCGGAGAGATCGTGCGCGTGTAATCGAGTCCGCCCGGGCCGTTGCCGACGTAGCGCACGGTGGCGCTGGCCGTCGCGCGTCACGGTGACCGTGCCTAGGCTCACGATCGTGGGCCGCGGCCGATGCCCATTGACCGCGACGCTTGGCAGACGTAATCGGTAAAGCCGACATCCGCGACCAAAGCATTCGGTTCGCCGAGCCACACGGGCGGCCCGACAGTGATCACGCTGGACCGAACGTCGTAGCGCTCCGGCACATACGCGCGCGCCTGCGCCAGCGCCACCGGGCGTCGGTCGCCGGTCTCGAAGCAGTCACCTTCACTGGTCACGATCGTGTCGTCGCTCTGCGCGCCATGGGTTGGATCTGCGGACGCCGGAGCGCCGGAGATCGCAAGCGATGCCACGGCCAGCGCACTCGAGGCGAGACCACTGCAGGAGCGAGCCAACATGCTGACCTCCGGAGCAGGCGGAACGGAACCCGACGCTATGCCTCACCGTTGGCGAGCGCCACGTCGCGCGTCCGATCCCGTACGCGCGTCACCGGAATGGTGATTCAGCGTGGAGGTCCAAGCGCCGCTCGCTGCTTGATGTCGGCAGCCGTCAACGCGCCCTCGTAGACCGCGACTTCGTCCGCGAGACCGCGCGTGTACTCGGTCGGCGAGTTGCCGTTGCGCATGACGTGCCACGGCCCTACGGACCACGCCGATCCCGGATCGACGTCGGGCAGCTCGAGCAGCTCGCCGTCGAGGTAGAGGCGCACTTCGCGGCCGTCTCGCGTCAACGCGAAGTGATGCCAGCCGGTGCCGAGCGACGATACGCGTGTCCGCGAGATCAGATTCGCGCCGCCGGCGCGGCAGGCGATCATGCCGCCCGTGCCGTACGCGAGGATCCACCCGGTGCCGCCGGTAGAGGAGTGGTCGCGCATGATCGCGACGCCCTGGTGCCACTGGAACCAGCCTTCGAGCGTGCCCGACGTGGTCAGCAGCGGCGTGGTTGCGGTCATCTCTCCGGGCATGCCATCGAACGCCGCGGCAGTGTTCGGGTCTGCGGGCAGCGCGCCGGGCTGGCCGAGTGTGACGCCCGAGGCGGCGTAGGTGCCGTGGCGGGCGCCCAGTTCATCCGTCGCGATCGCTCCGGCCGTCTCCCCGAGCCGCCAGTGGCCGAGCAGCCCGGGCGTCCCGAGGACGACGTCGCGATACGGCGTGAGGGCGTCGGCGGTGAAGAACCGCTCGGCGCCGAACGTCGACCCCTGCGGCGTGTCGACCACGAGCCGGTAGCGATACCGCGCGCCCGGCGTGAGCCCGGTGATGGTCGCCTCCACGTCGGCGGAGCCACTCCCGGGCTCAATCACGACGTCGGGCGTTCGCGCGGCGAACGCATCCGTGCCGTATTCGAAGTGGTATGTCGTCGGCTGTTCGCGGCGCGGGACGGCGCCGTGCAGGGTGGCGTCGCCACCGGTGGTGTGGAGCGCGGGGCCGGTGATGGCGCCCGGCCGAACGCGGACCTCGGTGATGTACGTGTCGCGCCGGCCCGCCCCGTCGGTGACCGTGAGCCGGGCCGCGTACCGGCCGGGAGCGGCATACACGTGTGTCGTCTGGGCACCGGTCGCCGTGGTCCCGTCGCCGAAGTCCCACTGGTGCTGGAGGCTCGTGCCCTCCGGGTCCTGCGACGCGCCGCCGTCGAAGGCGACCGACAGCGGCGCATGCCCGTCGCGCGGCGTCGTCGTCGCGTCGGCGACCGGCGGCGCGTCGCCACCCGTGCGCAGGATGGTGGCGATCGACGTCTCGTACGTGAGGAAGTAGCGGTACCGGCCGCGCATCCACAAGACGCTCATGTCGCTCGAGAACGGCAGCATCCCGCGCGGCGACACGGGCCGGACGTTCTTCGTGTCCGACCCGGCCGTCACCGCTTCGACGGACCACGTGTCGCCTCCGTCGGGCGTCGTCCACGTTTCGATTTCCCAGACGTTCGCGCTGGCCTGGCGCGAGAGGTAGACGACGCTCGGGTCCTCGTGGTCGAGCGTGAGGCCGCCCGAGTAGTACGGCTCTCGCGAGTCCTCGCTGATCGACCCGCCGGACGAGGTGATCAGCCTGACCACCCAGTCTTCGCCGTTCCAGCGCGCGTACCAATAGCGGTGGTCGTAGGTGTCGGGATGTGCGGCAGGGGGATCGCGCTGCACGAACTCGGCGAACACGAGCACCGGGCGTCCTTGAGCGTCGTGGGCGACGTCATGGATCCAGGCGTTGGCAGGCTCGTCGAAGACGACGTCGGCGTCGGCCGGTGCGATCGGTGCAGTGCCGATCCGTGTTCCGTCGGCCTTCCAGAGCGCGCCGTCGCGGTACGCCGCGTAGTAGATGTTGCTGTTGGGCGACTCGTTCGGGTGCGCGTTGGTGAACGCGACGTGGATCGTGTCCTCCCCGTCGCCGTCGTATTTCACGTACGGCCGGCCGGGGGCGGCGATGAGGTGTCCCACCGGCGTCCAGCTGTCGCTGCCGTCGGGTTGGGTCGAGAAGCTTGGGTTGTAGTTCCCGCCGCGCCAGAACAGGTACGTGCGGCGCTCGGCGGCGAGGTAGATCGGGTTCGGGTACGTGTACCCGCGGCTGCCGGGCGTGTTCTCCGGCATGTTGACGGGCGGCCCCCAGGCGCTGATGTCCTCGGGAGCGAGCGTGGTGCGGTACCACATCGGCGCGCCCGTGTGCGGCGAGTAGTACACGCGCACGCGCCCGTCGGGAAGGATCTGGAGCGCCGGGTTGGCATGATCGTCGACCTGGACTGAGGCCTGCACGAGCGCGGTCGTCTTCGTCAGCGTGGCGTGGTCGTATGCCGACACCTTCACGTCACCGCCACGGTCGACCCACCCCGCGTACGTCTTTCCCTTGTAGTGGACGACGCGGGGGTCGGCGAACCACGACCACGCGCCATCGCCCAGCGTCATCTGGTCCGGTGTGACCAGCCAGCGCACGTATACGGCGTCGCTCTCGTTGCCCGCCGCGTCGCGGGCGACGATCTCGACCACGTGGTCGCCGTCCGGCAGGCCGCTGAGCTCGACCGGGCTCGTGCAGGTGGCCGGCGGCGCGTCGTCGAGGGTGCATCTGAAGCCGACGTCGTGCTCTGTGCTCGAGAACTCGATCGTTGCGTCGCCGCCGATCACGACGTCGCCGGGACCCGCATCGATCGTCGGCGCGGGCGGCGGCGTCAGGTCAACGGTCCACTCGAACACGGCCGGCTCGCTGACATTGCCCGCCTTGTCCTCGGCCGTCACCGCGAAGCGATGGACGCCCTCGTCCAGTTCGTCGAGCACAAGCGGGCTCTTGCACGGGGCGAACGGTGCATCGTCGACGCGACACGCGAATCGCACGCCCGGCTCCTTGCTCGAGAACGCGAACCTCGCGCTGGTCTGCCTCGTTGCCTTGTCGGGATGGCCGTCGATGCGCGGGGGCTTCGGCGCCGTCATATCGATCAAGAGCCGCCGCGATGCGGATCGGCAGTTGTTGGATTCGCTCAGTTCCTTGACACGTCGCTGTGCGTCGGCGCACGCCGTCAGCCGATACATGCCGTCGGGGATCGAGCGCGGGATCGTGACCGTGACGTGGCCCCACGAGTCGTCGCCTTTATGCAACGCGGGCACAGGTCGGGAGGCGAGCTTCCACGAGCCCAGCGAGTACTGAGTCACGGACGACGCGGCGCGCCCTCGCCCGCGGTTGACGGTCTTGTCGTCGGCCGTGAAGCGATCGCCGGGCACGGCCCGCTTCGGCGGCTTTGAAACGTAGCCGACCGTCAGGTCAGGCCGGCTCGGAATACCACTCGCCAGTGCAGGCGGTGGCGCAACTAGCGCCACCGCGATCAACCCAACCGATGCCCTCCGCATGCAGCGGACTCTTGACTGAGTCTGGCGTCCGCTGCAATGGACGCTGTCTCAATCAAGACATACCGACTTCTCAGTGACAACAAACCAATTTCCAGCAAGCGACTGAGTGTCGGCGGCGACCCATCGGCGCGAGCGTAACGCCGGCCAGGCCGAACGTGGCTCGGGTTTGCCTAGGAGCGCCGGAGCGTGAGGGCACGGCGCCGGCAAGACCGGCGGCGACGCGCAATTTCGGCTCTAGAAGAGCGATCTAGGCCCACCGCGAGGCGATGTCATCGCGCTAACCGCAGCGGCTCTGTGGTAGCGCCGCGTCCGTTGGCGCTGGCCTCAGCGGCGGCCGTCGGCGGTCGATCAGAGGCTGCGTTAATCGGGCCGCGTGCGGGGTCGGCCCGTCGCGACACTCCCCGGCGCCGCGCTCGCAAGCT
>DASURJ010001116.1:0-4873 GCA_036280115.1 Gemmatimonadaceae bacterium | reverse complement strand
GGGCGTCGATCCTCTTCCTCGACGACCTCGGCCAAGAGCGCCTCGACGACGGATCGGTCCGCGATGTGCTGAATGCGCGCTACGAATCCGAGCGTCCGACGGTCGTGACGACGGGGCTGCGGATGAGCGAGCTGGTCACGCGGTACGACGCGCAGCTGGTCCGTCGCATTCTTCAGGGCGGGACGATTTTGGACGTGTTTCCGAAGGAGGCACCGTGAACCGATTCAACCCCGCGCTGTTTCTCGCCCAGGTGTGCGCCTGCGCCGATCAGTACGCGGCGACCCAGGGAACGTTCGCGAATCCGGTATGGGTTGAGAAACAGGATCCGCTCACGTTCGGGCGCATCATTCTGGCACACACCCTGATCAACCTGACGGGTCCCGTGGCGGATCCGGACGCGAAGCCATGACCCACGCCGACGCCCGCACCCTCCGCCAACTCGACCAAGCCGTCACCGACGCGCGGAACGACGACGAGCGCAAAGCCCAGCAGGCGATTCGTGATGCGTTTCGGCGGGTGATTGCGCTCAGGGACGGGGAGACGACCGAGGAAGACCCGAGCCACGCCAAAAGTGCGCTCGTTCAGAACGGAGCCGAACGATGAAGCTCACTAAGTACGCCGGCTACTTCTGGGTCGAGCCCGAGACGGCCGAGGAACGCAAAGCGCTCGACGATCTGGCGGGCGAAAAGGTCGCCGTCGAACGGTGGGACGCTGCGCTGAAGCGGCTCATCGAGCGGATGAAGGAACCGAGCCCCTTCGCGCTCTGGGCGAAGGGCTGGAAACAGGGCGTCAACGAGGCGCGTGTTCGCCGCGGAGAGCCGGAGCTAGAGTGATGCGCCCGACGCCCGCTGAAGTCCGCTCCGTCCTCGCGACTGGAAACATGCGCGTCCGGATGCGGAACGGCCGGCGCTGCGACCTGAAGCGCGCGTACCCGAAAGAAGCTTTCGCTCGGAACGCCGCGGGGCGAATCTTCGAAGAGACGAATGGAAACCAGAGCCTGTACCCGTACAAATGCCCCGAGTGCCGAGAGTGGCACTTGACGAGCAAGATGCCTGAAAGGAAGAAGCCATGAACAAGAAGAAGCTGACCACAACGCGAGGGCCGAAGTTGTTTGGGAGGCTACGCCCTAGCGAGCAAGATCGCAGGTGCACGTACTGGCAAGGGAACGGAAAAGCGGCGATCGTCAAGAAGGTCGGCCGCTCGTGGGAGTTCAGTGTGATCACTTACGGATTCCAACACAGTAGCGGGCCCGCCTACACGTCCGCGAAGACGGCTCAGGTCGGGCTCGAGCGGTTTCTTGCCGAGCGCGGCGAAACGAGCGTTGACCTCGGATGGGAGCCGAAGTGATGACCACGCAGCAGAACCAGGCGATCCAAAACGCGCTGTACGCCCAGCAAGACCAGGCGCAGGGGCTCGGGCAGCAGCCCGCCGTGTACGTTCCGAAGCCGGGGGAGGTGGTGGTTGTCGTGTACTCGCGGACGTACGATTTTCTGGCCGGGGAAGTCCTGCGCGTCATATGCGCGAGTTCGCCGGACGCAAGAGGAGAAACGCGGATTACCTGTACATGGCGTGGATTCCCTGGAATTGACGTGCGTACGTGCCGAGTCCGCCCCCTCCGCTCCGCGATCGATGTGGAGTGTCCGTGGTGCCTGGTGCCGAGCGGTGAGCCATGCGTCGATAAGAACACCGGCGAGTTGTACAGCCTTGCGTACAAGCACCCTCAGCGCGCGGCCCGGTTGCGCGAACTCACCGGCCAAGCGCCGAAAGACTCCTCCTCTGTTGGCGCAACCATCGGCGCGCCTAACGAGGCTAGAAACGTCGGCTCCGAACGTGGAGATTCGGACACTGGACGGGCTGCGGCAGGCGAGGCTGTCTCGATGGAACCTGCCGCAGCCCCGTTCTTTCCGAAGTGCGCAGGCGTTCCTGGCTTCCCCGATTCGTGCGAACAGGAAGCCATGGGCGTGAGTGAACTGTGCGGCGACTGCCAGTCGTGGCTGAACGAGCCGGCGCGTGATCTGTCGCCGCTCGACGCCCGCATCCGCGAAGCCCGAGACAAGCTCCGCGCCGACCTCGACCGCCCGCTACCGCCAGCCGCGCTCAGGACGTGGCCGGAGCACTGGTCGAATCCGGGGTGGGAGAGCTGAATGGACGCGCGAATTTCTGACATGGACTGGGGTTGCGTCTTCCTGTACTGCGGGCCCGGGGAGGAAGGTGAGAACGCGGCGTACGGCCACGGTACCCCAAGCGTTTCGGCTGCACTGGGCAGCGGCGCCAAGGCCGACCCGTTCACGCGATCCGATGTCGCTGAGGTGATTTCTACGCGGGACGGGGAAAACGACGAGTCCAATTGGCTTGGCGTGTTCCGCCTGAATGATGGTCGTTTTGCGTTCGTCTCGGCTGGCTGCGACTACACCGGCTGGGGCTGCCGGGAAAGCGGTCACGCAATCGTCTCGCACTCCCTGGAGCACTTGGTTCAGTTTGGCATCGGTGAGGAGGACAGGAAGGCTTTGCGCGTCGAGCACTGGGAAACGCCGGGGTGGGAGTCGTGAGGCGGCTCTGGTTCTCGCTCGGCGCCGCCACCTACGCCTTCCGGCAGGCGTGGCGCGTTCATCCGTTCTGGGTGGCGGTCGCGCGCGGCACGGAGATTCCGGAGGTCGAGTTCCTCGAGCGTGGGCGCGGGCAAACGGCGCCCGGATCAGGCGAGTGCGGCTGCCCAGACTGCGTAGCCTCGCGCCTTCGCGTGCCGCCGGAAGCGAGGCCGAATTGAAGCGCACCCACCGCCGCCGCTGCCCGCGCTGCAAGAAACGCCGAAGCTTCGACCACGGACCGGACGCGCGGCCGAGGTTCCGCGGGTGGACGAAGCGCGACGGGGAGCTGGTGTGCCCGCGGTGCGCGGAGGGTAGCCCGTGAGACACCGGCGTCGGAGGCTGGCGAGGAACCGACGGAACGCCCGCTGTCTCGGCTTCCGCGTGTTCGCCCTGCCCGCGGTTCCTGACGGCGAGTATTGGGACCTCGTGAGCTGGAACGCGGACGGGTTCACGCTCGCGCTCAGGCCGCAGCTGGTCGAGCCGATGGCGTTCTCGCGCGTCGTTCCAGAGCCCGACGATTCCGCGCTTGGGTGAAAGGATGAAGCTGTGCTGATCGACGAAGCCGTTCGAATCGTGCGCATGCGCTGGCGCATCCCGATCCTGGCCCGGTTCGTTTGCGATGAGCGATGCGACTGGTGCGGAGGTCCGCTTCCTGCGCTCGAGATGATGGCCACCATCTACGACGTGCCAGACTTTCGCGAAGGCCGAGCGTTCCGATACGCAATCCCGGGCGCATACCATTCGGCGTGCTGCGGAGCGGTTAGGGAGTCGTTCTCGGAGGATGTCGAGTCGCTCAGGTGGTGTCCGAGCTTCGGGGAGCGCGGTGGATGAAGTGCGGCGGTTGCGGAGTCCGGCTCTTGCCAGAAGAGCCCTGTCGAGCGTGCAAACCGCTGTGCGCCGGGTCGTGGTGCGATTCGAAGCTGCCGCCCGGCTCGTGTGTCCCGTGGCGAGAGGCGGTCGAGAGCGTCAGGCCGTGCGAGCTGCGGGAGGGTCACGAGGGCGAGTGCGGTAAAGGCTCGCTGGGGCCCCGGCCTTTGGTCCTCCCCCCCCCTCGTCGGGGGAACGGGGTCCGGTCCTGCCCCAGGTGGCGACCCCTACGGACTCGGGCGGTTTTCGCCGGTGAGCAGCTACGCCCTGACTCTGCACACCCTATGCCACCTAGCTGTCAAGACCTTCTTGCGGGCCGGGCGAAGATTAGGACGCTCGGTCATGCCCACCCTACCGATCGTCCAGACCGACCCAACCCTTCACCCATCACCCGAGGTATCCGGCCCATGAGCCAGTTGAACCCCCTGCTCCGCTCCCCTTCCCCCGCCCACCAGGCCCACGATCGACGCGAGCGGTCGTCCATTTCGTCCTGGCGCGCCAGGCAGCTCAGCATCGCCCAGGACGCGTCCGAGCTCGACGCACAGCTACGCGCTGGGCGGGAGGAGGCGCTTGAGCTGGCGAGGGTCAGGCGGGAGCGGGCGAAGGCTTCGGGGTGAGCTCCTCGATCAGCGCGCACATGATCCAGTTCACGGTCTCGAGGCGCGCGATCTGGCCGTCGGCTTCGCCGGGCTCGACCGAGTCCAGGATGCGCTCGATTCTGACCTGTGCCTTGCGGAGACGGCGCTGGTTCTTGGGGGTCACTTGCCGCCCTTCGGGATGAGCCTGGCGTGAGCGGCTGCGCGTAGCTCCCTCCCGCCGGCTCGGAGGTCGTCCGCGATGGCCTGGGTGAGCAGGCGGTCGGCCAGATGCGGCGCGATGCCCATTCCCAGGACGAACCTGGTCAGCGTCTCGGCGAGGTGGCGGGAGAGGTCGGTCACTTCCCCTCGTACGCCGCCTGCATGCGCTGACTCTCCAGCCGGAGCCAGGCGCAGTGGCGGAAGGAGCGGGCGACCTGGCGCGCGATCGCAGACCTGAGCGCGTCGTGCAGGCCCGGCGCGTACCAGGGTTCTGGCCAGGTTGGCTCTAGCCATTCGGGGCGGGTGGTCACTTGGGTTGGCGTCGCGTGCGTTCCGCGAGGAGGGCGTGGGCGGCGTCGTAGGCGAGGGTGGCGGCCTCGGCGAAGATCTCGGCGTTCGTCTTGCCTGCCAGGTTGGGCGACTCGTTGCACCACTTCATGGTGAGGGGCATGAGCTGCTGGGCGGTGGAGTCGAGGAAGGTGGAGGAGGATGCCTCGGGCTGTCCGCGCTCGCTGCGCCCGATTTCGTAGGCGCGCGTCACGGCGCTGAGCTGTTCCATCGGCGACATGCCCGGACGGAGACTGTGGAGGAGTTCCGAGAGGGCGGGGTTTTCGACGGCGG
>DASURJ010001115.1:0-4397 GCA_036280115.1 Gemmatimonadaceae bacterium | reverse complement strand
CTTATCTCGCGTCCGCTCACCCGACGTGCGGTACAGGTGCGCCGCCTCGGCCGTCGCCTGGGCGAGCGAGACGCCGGGCTTGAGGCGCGCGACGATGCGCAGCCACGCCGACCCGTCCGTCGTCCAGAGGAGCGAGTCCCGACCCTGGAACTCCGGCGTCGCGACACGCAGCGGAAGCCACGCGTCTACGGAACCGAGCCCGAGCCCGCTGAAGTGCTGTGGGGCGACACCGACGATCGTGTAACGGATTTCCCCGATCAACAGCGTCCGCCCGATGACATCCTTCGCTCCGTCGAGCGCGGACCGCCAGAACCGGTAGCTCACGACGCACGGGGCCTCGGTTGCCCCTTCGACATCCTCGGACTCGAGGTAGAAACGTCCGATGTGTGGCCGGGCGCCAAGAACAGGGAAGAAGGACGCCGAGGCGAGCGTTACCCGTATGCTCCGACTGTTCGCGCCGCGCCCGAGGCTCCGATAGAGGTCTATCCACGCCGCCACGCCATCGAGCGTGCGAGCACGTGACATCATGACCGCGTGATCGAGCCCGGTCAGTCCGTCCCTGAAGTAGGGTCCATCGGGGCCGGCCTGTCGGACGACAAGGCGAAAAACGCGGTCGGGATCCGAGACGCCTGGCGGCGGACGGAGGAAGTAGTGGTCGGCAAGGCTCAGGACCGGAGCGCCAAGGCCTACGCCGAGGCCGAGGGTCAGCACCACACCTAACGCGAACCGCCACCCGCGCGAAAGCGAGCGCAGGGTGTACCGGAGGTCGGATCGAATGCCGGCGCTGAGGAAGCTCCGTGCCGTCGCTTCGCTGAACGGACGGGTGCTCGCGGTCTGCTCGGCGCGAGCAGTCGCTCCACCGAGGGGCACGTGCCCCGCTCGAAGAGGCAACGGCGACGCCCGTCCTCCGGGGGCGAGACGGTGTGCTCGTGATGCCGCGGTACCGGTGGCACCATGCAGAGCCTCGGCAAGCTCGCGCGGCGTGGTCGGACGGAGCACCGGGTCGAGTGACATTGCGTGATCCAGCACGGACGCGATGCGTGGGGAAACGTCCGGGGCGATTCTCACGAGTGCCGGTGGCGCCTCATGGAATCGGCGTGCCACGATCTCCTGCGTGGTCGTGCCGCCGAACGGCGGCCGTCCCGATAGCATCTCGTAGACGACGCACGCGAGGCTGTAAACGTCGGACCGCTCGTCGACCGTGGCACCGGACACCTGCTCGGGGCTCACGTACGCGGGCGTCCCTGCGGAGAAGTCGAGGTCTCGGCGTACCGCCCGCCACTCGTGCGTCTCGCTGCGCAGCTTCCGCGCGATGCCGAAATCCATGACGAAGGGATGCCCGTCCTGGACGAGTACGTTTTCCGGCTTCACGTCGCAGTGGAGGACCTGCTGCTCGTGCGCGTGGGTCAAGCCGCGCGCGATTCCGGTGACGAGATCGAGCGCGTCGGGCGCGCCGAGCCGACCTCGCCGGTCGAGGAGTGCGCGAAGCGATCCGTCGCGCACGTACGGCATCACGTAGTACGGAGAATCGGCGGCTTCGCCGGCGTCGAACAATGGGAGAATGTTCGGGTGCTGCAGTCGCGCGACGAACGCGATCTCCGTGAGTAGCGCACGTGAGCCGACGCCTGCCGCAGCTTCGGGGGACACGACCTTGAGGGCGACCATTCGTCCCAGCGATCGGTCGGTCGCCAGGAACACACTGCCCATCGCGCCTTGCCCGAGCTCACGAACGATCTCGTAGCGCGGAGCCAGCGCGAGCCTGAACTCGTGATCGTCGCCCCTGGTTTCCTCGGCTACGAACAACTCGTGCTCGGGCACGCCGAACACCTCGAGCATCCGCTGACGCGTCTTCACCGATGGGTAGGGGTGGCGCCCGTTGACGATGTCGGACCAGTGGCCGCGCGAGAGACCGAGCCGGAGTGCCCAGTGGTTTTGGCTCAGGCGGCTCGCGCCGAGGATCGCGGCCAGTCGATCGATGCGGAGACGGAGGCGCATGGCGCGCCGAACATAGCTCTGGTGCGCTCGCGCCACAGCGGGCCGGGGTCGCGAAGTGTTCGGAGATCTGTTCGGAGTGACGCTCGCCCGGCTTGCCGAGTCTGGCTCACCATGAATCGTCGTGCTCTAGTGGCGAGCATCGCGGGTGCGCTACTGCTACCCGCGACCACGCTACCCGCGCAGCGTCTTACCGGTGCGGCCGCGTGGGCCGAATCGTCGCATCCACTGCTCGATAGGCTGCACGGCGTGGCGGTCTCGGTGGGCATCCCTGTCACGGGTCGGTGGAGCGTCCTGCTGTCGGCCGACTACCTTCACGGCGCAGAGATGGGTTCGGGGATTGTCTGCTCGGACGTGATCGATCCGGATGGCTGTCCGGTCGAGGCGTTCCGGGAGCAGTACCGGCTCGTCACCGCCGGTACAGGTGCCGACGCGCTGCTCGTGCGCGGACGATACGCCGAGATCGCCGCCACTTCACGGATCACCGTGGGACGAGCGTCCGCGACGAAGCGAGGCCAGACGACCCATAACCGTCTGGAGGCATCGAAGGCGCAGATAGGGCTGTCCCTTGGCATCGAGCTCCGTTTGAGTCCGGCACCGCGCATACCCGTCGCGCTCGTGCTCGGGGCGGATGCGGGGAGCCAGGGTCCGCTGACCCGCGTGGCCGACGGCTACACGCCGTTCGAGCGATGGCACACGATGCGGGCGGTCTATGCCGGCGGATCCGTCGCGTGGGGCCGAGTCCGTTAGGCGCGTTCGCGACGCGATCCGAGTCGTAACGGATTGGAACAATGCCCGTGAGCGCGGCGTGTCGCGGGCCGCGAGGGATGAGCCGGCCAGTCCGCCGTCACGTGGTGACGGACCGGCCGACTCGTGACGGTGCACTCGCTACGTGCAGACCTCGATCGGGACCCGAGGCGCCATCAGCACCCGCTGTTCGGATTGACCTGGCATTCCGTCAGCGGTAACGGGAGAAAGTCGAACGTCGGCGTCGTCGTGATCGCGGTCCCGAGGCGACGCGTGTCCTCCCATCGGAGACCCTGCATGAACAGCTCGTACCGCCGTTCGTAGGCGATCTGTGCCAGCAGCTCGGACTCCGTGTCGAGTGCGGACGCCGGGAGGGCCGGCAGCCCCGCCAGCGGCTCATCCACCGGCGCCGCCGTTTGCGTCCTGACGGCATTCACGAGCTCCGCGGCGGCGGCGAAGTTGCCCGTCCGCGTCAGCGCTTCGGCCTTGATGAGCCGCATCTCGTCAGGCAGGTACACCGGGAACGGCTCGTTAGGCGTAGAGTACTTGCGAAGTGGCTTGACGGCGCTGTCCGACGGGTTGGCCGGCAGGGACGCCGCCGCCACGTTCACCCAGTACGCAGGGCGTCGGTCACCCGGCTCCGCCCCACTCGCGAAGCTCTGCAGGCCGCCCACGTATTGAAGCTGGAACGCGAGGTTCTCAATCGGGTTCCGCGTCGGGGCCGGATACTCGAGGACGGAGAGAATGGCGAGATTCACCCGATCCGCCGCGGCGATCGCGTTCTCGTACTGCCCATCGATCAGATAGTAGCGGGCGAGCATGGCGTCGATGGTATTACGGAGATCGAACCCGGCGCCGAGCGCCCGCGACCGGAACGCGGCGAGGTCGGCGTTCGAGATGCCCTCGAGGTCGGTGCGCGCGGACTCGAGCAGGGTGAGGACGGTGTCGAGAACCTCTGCACGCTCTTTCGGCTGCGCTCCGCCCGCGGCATCGATATCGACCGGGACGCGCTCGTAGATCTGGATCAGCCAGCCGAGCGCCATCGCCTTGAACAGCTTGGCCGTCGCCCGGACGCCAGCCTCGGTTGCCGTGCCGAGCTCCACTGCCTCCGTACCCCGCAACGCCGTATTCGCGGACCGGATGACCTGAAACGAGTTGGCGTACGGCGAGAGCACGGTGCCGAAGCTCTGATCGAAATTGTCGCCGGTGAAGAGCATGATCCAGGAGATGAGGGCGCGCGTCAGCGTGCCCCATTCGTCGGTGCCGAGGGAGCTCGGAACCACGTAGTCCTCGATCGATTGCGCGAACTGCGCCTGCATCCCAACGGTCACGGCGAGGACGCCGTCGGCGCTCGTCACGACCTGCTCGGACGAGGGCGCGTTCGGGTTCTCGAGGTCGAGGTCACAGGCGGTGACCCCAACGCACAGGGCGCCAAGGAGAAGTGCATGGCGCGCTCGAAGTAGCGTCGTCATCGTGGCTCCTCCTCAGAAGGTGAACGCGAGGCTCGCGGTGAACGTGCGCGGCAGCGGGATGGTGGCGAAGTCCACACCGCGCGCGACCGTCTGTGCGGAGAAGAGGTTCACCTCGGGGTCGAGTCCGCGGTAATCGGTCCAGGTCTGGAGGTTCCGTCCCGACAGCCGCAGCGTCATCGACTCCGC
>DASURJ010001114.1:0-3176 GCA_036280115.1 Gemmatimonadaceae bacterium | reverse complement strand
TTCGCACCTCGCAGTTCGTACCCGCCGTTCGCGCTTCGCCGTTCGCGCTTCGCCGTTCGCGCTTCGCCTTTCCTCTCAGTCCCACCTATCCCTTCCCCGTCCCGCTAGAACCGGACTTGTTGCCGTCCATCCCCGCATCGCCTAAGCTCGGGACATGGACTCTGCAACGCCACACGACTTCGCTGCCGCTCAGGGCCCCGATCATGTCGAACTGCCGAGTCGGGGGCTCGTGTGGCGGGCGGCGTTCGTGCTGTTCACGATCACCGGGTTCCTTCGCTTCACGTACGTGTACTTCGATGACGTCGCGCGACGCGAGACGGGGACCCTCGCGTCGCGCCTGATCGAGGAGTCGACCGGCACGTACGCGGCGATGATCCTGTTCATCGCCATCATCCCGTTCGTGTGGAAGTACCCACTCGACCGGCCGGGATGGCGCAAGCGCATCCCCGTACACGTTGCGGTCGTGGTCGCCGTGTCGATCGCGCACACGACGCTCCTCCTCGTGTCGCGCTCGGTGATCTTTCCGCTCGTTGGTCTGGGAGCGTACGACTACGGGTACATGCCGGCTCGGTACGTCATGGAATTCGGCAACGATGTCGTAGGG
Organism: Gemmatimonadaceae bacterium; assembly: GCA_036280115.1. Lineage (GTDB taxonomy): Bacteria > Gemmatimonadota > Gemmatimonadetes > Gemmatimonadales > Gemmatimonadaceae > JAJKIV01. The sequence goes on along the minus strand of DASURJ010001114.1, from coordinate 2,572 downwards.
TATGCCGTGTGGATCGTCGTCATCACGACCTACCGCCATTTCCAGACGGCACGCCAACGCGAGATTCGCACGGCTCAGCTCGAGCGCGGCCTCGCGCAGGCAGAGCTGCGGAGCCTGCGGCTCCAGCTGCAGCCGCACTTCCTGTTCAATGCGCTCAACACTATCTCGTCGACGATGTACGACGACCCGCGGAGTGCGGACCGCATGATCGGCCAGCTCTCCGAGCTACTGCGGCTTTCGCTTCGGACATCGCACACGCAGGAGGTGCCGCTGCGCGACGAGCTCGAGGTGCTCGGCGGTTACGTCGGGATCATGCGTGCGCGGTTCGGCGACGCTCTTCGCGTCAGGGTGCAGGCGCCAGCGGAGGTTCAGGGCGCACTCGTGCCGTCGCTCCTGTTGCAGCCACTGGTCGAGAACGCGATCCGCCACGGGAACGCGTCGTTGACGGGGCAGGGGACGATCGACGTTCGCGTCACGCGATCCGAAGAGACGCTGGGAATCGACGTCGCTGACGACGGTCCGGGCGTGCAGGACGACACGGACATCTTCGGCAAAGGTGTCGGGCTCTCCGCGACACGCGAGCGGTTGCGTCTGCTCTACGGCGAACGGCATCGGTTCGTCGTCGGCAATCGCGCGGGGGGCTTCGCGGTCACGATCACGCTGCCGCTTCGAGGCATCACCGCCGCGTCGAGCGGCGCACCCGTCTCCGACTCACGCCCGGCGGACCGTGGCTCCGGCCGGCCCGCGCCGCGCGCCGCGGCCGGAACCGGTTAGGCACCGTGCGCGTCCTGATCGTCGACGACGAAGCGCCCGCGCGCGCGAAGATGCGTCGCTACCTCGCCGAGGAAGGCGTGGAGATCGTGGGCGAGGCGGCGAATGGCGTCGAGGCCGTCGAGCAGATTGCGGAGCTGACGCCCGACCTCGTCTTCCTGGACGTGCAGATGCCCGAGCTCGACGGCTTCGGCGTGATCGACGCGATCGGGGTCAGTCAGATGCCGCACGTGGTGTTCGTCACGGCGTACGATGAGCACGCGTTACGCGCCTTCGAGGTCCGCGCGCTCGACTATCTCCTCAAGCCTTTCACGCCAGAACGCTTCAGTGCCGTCATGGACCGCGCGCGCCAGCAGCTCTCGCGCGAGTCCGACAGCAACACCCACCTGACGAAGCTCGCCGAGCTCGTGGCGGCGGCGACGAACCGGCCGCGGTTCCTGCAGCGTGTGCTCGTGCATCACGCCAACAAGGCGTTCCTGCTGCCGGTGGATCGAATCGACCGCGTGGAGGCCGACCGCAACTACGTGCGCCTTCACTCGGGCGAGGCGACGTTCACGCTCCGCGGTAGCATCGGCTCCATCAGCGAGCGCCTCGATCCCGAGAAGTTTCTTCGCATCAACCGCTCGGAGATCGTACGTCTCGAGGCGGTGAAGGAGTTGCAGCCGTGGTTCCACGGCGACTACCGCGTGGTGATGCGCGACGGCACGACACTCATGTGGAGCCGGCGGTACCGGGCACAGACAGCCGGGGACTTCGAGTAGCGTGCCGAGCGCTGGAAGGCCAGCTGGGAGCTGGCGGGCTGCTAGCTGTAGCTCCGAGCTGGAAGGCTACTAAAAGCGGCTGGATGCTGGCTGCCAGGCGGGAGCGAGTCAGCAGTCGATGGACCCTGGACAAGACCGCGCGAGCGCCGCATCTATTCCTCCAACTAGGTTAGGGGAGTCCATGGCCCGCGAACCCATCGACCTTCTGCACGGGACGCTCGACGTGCTCGTCCTCAAGACCCTCTCGTGGGGGCCGCAGCACGGGTACGGGATCTCGCGCTTCATCGAGGAGCGCACCCGCGGCGTGCTCGAGATCGAGGACGCGGCGCTGTACAAGTCGCTTCACCGCCTCGAGCGCGATGGGTCCATCGAGGCCGAGTGGGGACTCTCGGAGAACAACCGCAAGGCGAAGTTCTACCGGCTCACCGCACGTGGGCGCCAGGAATTGCGCGCCGAGGCGAACACGTGGCGGCAGTACGCGACCGCCATTTTTAGCGTGCTCGAGACGGCCTGACGGGCTCCAATGTTCGACGCGCGTGCGCTCCGGCGCCTCATTCGTCTCCCGTGGCGTAGCCGCGCGCGCATCCGACGGGACATCGACGACGAGTTCCGGTTCCACCTCGATATGCGCGTCGCCGAGCTCGCGGGGCGGGGGTTGACTCCGGACGAAGCGCTCCGGGAAGCCACGCGCCGCTTCGGCGATGTCGGCGACGCGAGGGAATATTGCCAGGTCATGGATGAGCGCTCCATCACCGAGCAGCACCGTCGCGACTGGCTCACCGCGCTCGGGTCCGACATCCGCTTCGCCGCGCGGCAGATGCGTCGAAGTCCCGTCTTCACGATGCTCGCGATCGTCACGCTGTCGTTAGGTATCGGGGCCACGACGGCGATCTTCAGCGTCGTCAACCGTCTCCTGTTGAACCCCATCCCGTTCGCCGACGGGGATCGCATCGTCAACCTGAACCGGGAGAACCTGCAGGGCACCCTGTTCGTGACGCCGACGCCCGAGCTCGTCGACGCGTGGCGAAGAGGTGTCCGCT
>DASURJ010001113.1:0-8431 GCA_036280115.1 Gemmatimonadaceae bacterium | reverse complement strand
CGAGACGATGGAGAAGAACTACATCGGATGGGCGAACTTCCTCGCGCCTGCTATCATGAAGAACCCCGACCGCCCGGAACTGAGCGAGGAGCTCGAGGAGAGCTTCTGCTCCACCGACCCGGTCATCGCGCGTCGGTTCGCCGAAGCGACGTTCTTTGCCGACAACCGCGCCGACCTCGCGGCGGTCGCCGTGCCATCGCTCATCATGCAGTGCTCGGACGACATGATCGCACCGCTCGCGGTTGGGGAGTACCTGCACCGCGAGCTTCCGGACAGCTCGCTCGTCGTGTTGAACGCCACCGGGCACTGTCCGCACATGAGTCATCCCGATGAGACCATTCGGGTCATCCGAGATTACCTCGAGCAGCCGTCGACGTCGGCACGCGCCGGGTCGACGGCGAATCGCGGGTGATCGCCTCGCGCTTCGCGCACGTCATCGGCACCTCGGTGATCGACGAGAACGACATCGGACCGCTGCTGGACCACGCTCCGTGCGGGTATCTCGCGTTCGACGACTTCGGATCAGTGACGGCCGTCAACGCCACGCTCCTCGGGATGCTCGGGTACACGCGGGAGGAGGTGGTCGGCCGGCACGTGGAGTCGATCCTGAACGTCGGGAGCCGGATCTTCTACCAGACGCACCTCTTTCCGCTGCTCAGGCTGCGCGGGCGCGCCGAGGAGCTGTTCCTGCTGCTTCGCCCGAAGCGCGGCGAAGACATCGGCGCGATCGTGAACGCCGTGCGCCGCGAGCGTAACGGGGCGTGGGTATCGGACTGCGTGCTGATCCGGGTGGTCGAGCGACGGAAGTACGAGGACGCACTCCTGCGCGCGAAGGAGGCTGCCGAGGACGCACACGCCGAGGCGGACGCGCATCGTCGCGAGCTCGAGGAAGCCAACGCCGAGCTCGAGCGCCTTCGGGCGGTCGCCGACGACGCCAACCGGGCGAAGAGCTCGTTCCTGGCTGTCATGAGCCACGAGTTGCGTACGCCCCTCAACGCCATCGGCGGTTACGTGCAGCTGCTGGAGATGGGGATCCACGGCCCGGTGACGGATGCGCAGACAGAAGCGCTCGACCGGATCCTGCGCAGCCAGCGACATCTGCTTCGGCTGATCAACGACGTGTTGAACCTCGCGCGCATCGAGGCGGGTCGTGTGGACTACGACCTCGAGCCGTTCGCCGTGCGTGAGGTCGTGGAGACCGTACTGCCGATGGTCGAACCGCAGCTCTCCGCGCGCGATCTGCGGCACGAGGTCGACGTGCCCGCGGAGCTCGTCGTGGTCGCGGATCGCGACAAGGTTCAGCAGATCCTGCTCAACCTGCTCTCGAACGCGACGAAGTTCACGCCGCCTAGCGGTTGTGTCCAGCTCACGGCGACCGGTGACGACGCCCGGTTCGTCTCGGTGCGCGTGCGCGACACCGGGGTCGGGATTCCGCCGGACCGGCTGGAGCACGTGTTCGAGCCGTTCGTGCAGGTGGACGTGAGTCACACGCGCCGCGCCGAGGGCACCGGGCTCGGTCTCGCGATCAGTCGCGATCTCGCCCGCGGGATGGGCGGCGACCTCGAGGCCGAGAGCGAGGTGGGCGTCGGGTCGACGTTCACACTGCGTCTTCCGCGACCCTCCGTTTCGTCCCACGGTACCGGGTAGGTCGCGCACGCTCGCCAGAGCGTCCGCTCGCGCAACGGTTCTTGCGACCGTCGTGTCTTCTGGGGACACCTCTTCCTCGAGAGACAGATGCACGACATCCGCTGGGCAGCGCGCTCCCTTCGGAAGCAGCCCGGGTTCACGCTACTTGCCGTCACCACGCTGGCGCTCGGCGTCGGCGCTACGACGACTGCCTTCACCGTGCTCGACACCGTGCTGCTTCGGCCGCTCCCGTACGAGGCGCCCGACCAGATCGTGCTGATCCGTGAGCGGACCGAGGAAGGACGACTCATTCCACCGTCGTACCCCAACTTCGCCGACTGGCGCGATCAGGCGAGTTCGTTCAGCAGCATCGTGTCGACGTCGTTCGCGCCGCCGGCGACCGTCGCGTTCGACCGTGGGGAACCGGTTCGCGCGACGATCATGGGGGTGTCACGCGGATTCTTCGGTGCTCTTGGCGTTAGGCCCATTGTGGGCCGTGAGTTCACTGATACCGAGAACGCCGTCGGTGGTCCGGCCGCCGTGATGGTGTCGCACGCGTTCTGGCGCACCCACCTGCGCGGGAGAACACCACTGGGTTCTGTGCGCTTCGGCGACTCCAGCGTTCCTGTGGTGGGTGTGTTGCCGCCCGGCTTCAGATTCATTGACGACACGGACCTCTTCTTCCCGCACGAGCGCGGCCCGGGCACCGTACGAAACGCGCACAACTACCGCGTCGTGGCGCGGCTCGCTCCTGGCGCGACGCTACAATCCGCGCGCACTGAGATGACGACGATCTCTCGTGCGCTCAAGGCGGCGTATGGTGAGGAGACCCAGGCGGTCGATGCAGACGTCACGCCCCTTCGCGATTATCTCGTGGGCGACTTCCAGGTGCTGCTCGCCGTCGTGTTCGGTGCCGCCGCGATGGTGTTGCTGATCGCGTGCACGAACCTCGCGAGCGCGCAACTCGCTCGAGGCCTGGTCCGCCAGCGTGAGGTCGCGGTGCGCGCGGCACTCGGCGCCTCGCGAGGCCGGCTCGTGCGGCTGCTCTTCGTCGAGACTTCGATCCTCGTCGTTTTCGGTTCGGTCCTCGGCGGCGGCATCGCGATGGTGCTCACACGCGTCGTACGGGTGTTGGGTACCGGACATGTGCCTCGTCTCGATGAGCTGTCGGTCGACGGCAGCGTGCTCGCGTTCGTCGCGGCGGTCGCGGTCGCGACGGCGGTCCTCGCGGGACTCTATCCTGCGCTGCGACTCGCGGGTGGCGATCCGGGCGATGCACTACGGACGACGCGAGGGGCGAGCGCCGTGGTGCGCCGTTCCGTCTGGCGTGTGCTCGTCGGCTTCGAGGTCGCGATGGCCGTCGTACTGCTCGTGGGGTCCGGCCTGCTGATTCGCACGCTGCAGAATATCCTGAACGCGGACACCGGCTTCGAGCCGCGCGGTGTCGTGACCGCTGCCATCGCGCGGCAGGGGCTTACGCTCGAGCAGCTGGGGCGTATCCGGACGGACCTCGCTGGACTACCGGGCGCGGAGGGCGCGGCGTTCACGAGCCAGCTGCCATTTACCTGGGGGAATCAGTCGGCGCCAGTGCGTCGACCGGGAGACCCGGTCAATCGCGACTGGCCGGCGATGGGTGGGTTTCGTGTCATCACGCCGGAATATTTCGAGGTCCTCCGCCAGCCGCTGCTCCGCGGACGGGCGTTCACTGCACAAGACCGCGACGGCAGTCCTCCGGTGGCGATCATCACGCCTGGGATCGCGGCGAAGCTCTGGCCCGGTGAAGACCCGATCGGGAAGCAGGTGGCAAGCAACTATCTGGTAGATGTCTGGATGACCGTGGTTGGCGTGGTGGGCGAGGCATCGAGCTGGACGATGCCACGTGGCTCGCAGAACGAGATCTACGTGCCACTGGCGCAGCAGCCTAACGCGGACCCCGTCCGTCTTCAGGTCGTCGCGGTCGTTCGCGCGGAAGGTGAGCCGATCCGACTCATGCCTGCGGTGCGCGCACGGCTTCGCACGCTCGCCCCGGACTCGCCGGCGCGCCTGTCGACCCTCGAGGAGCGTATTCGCACCAGCGCGGCCGACCGCCGCTTCGCGATGTTCGCGCTGACGGCGTTCGGCGTGATCGCGCTGCTTCTGGCAGGGATCGGGATCTACGGTGTGGTGTCGTACACCGTCGCTACGCGCACGCAGGAGATCGGGATTCGCATGGCCCTCGGCGCCGCACCCTCGCTCGTGCGGATGGACGTGTTGCGAGATGCAGCGGCGATGGCTGCCGGCGGGGTCGTCGTCGGCGCGGTCGGTGCGGCATTCGTGACCCGCTACCTGCAAGCGACGCTTTACGGGGTGACCGCACTGGACCCGCTGACTTATGGCGCGGGCACCGCGGTGCTGCTCGTGACCGCACTGCTGGGGGCGGACGTCCCAGCGCGGCGATCCAGTCGAGTCGATCCGCTGCGTGCGATACGCGGTGACTAGCGAGCGTCGCCGGCCAACGGATCGTTTCATCGCGTCGCGCCATCGGGCGGACGCGGAGGACGCGGGGAACACCTCGCGCGCCTCGAGCGCGGTGTCGCGGGCCGGTCGGAACGGCGATGACGCGGAACCGATCGGATGAGGGGACGGGTCGCGCGCCAGGTTCAGCATCCAGAAGAGGGGGGAACGGATGAGGAGATGAGGGGATGCGAGACATCATCCCGAGCGAGTGGAAGCTCCTCGCGCTGGAACCTGAATGAAGGGGAACGGCCCCACCGGAACGCCACTCACCCTGAGAGCAGCTCCCAGCACGTCCCGGCCCCGGCGCGAGGGCGCGTGAGTGCTGAGGAGCGATCCCACTCATCCCCCTCATCCCCTCATCCGTTTCCCCCTCCGTTCTGGATGCCGATGCTGCGCGGCGGCGCGCGACGCGGCGTCGGTGCAAAGCCGTCATCCGGCCGTTTCGGCTCGTTCCGCGCCCATCGTCGTTCCGGCCGGCCCCCGCGCGACCGGACCGTACCCACGCGGGCCGTTCACCCGCGCGAGCAACCCTCTCTTGGTTCCCGTTGTCCCAGATCGTATATAACGCGACCTTATGCCGCCAACCGCCCGTCAACTCCCCCCGCTCTCGCACCTCCAGTTCCTCGCCCTCGGCGTCCTGCTGACCGGCGACGAGCCGGGACGCGTCATCCGGGACGTGGTCGCTGCGTACGGCGTGCAACGCACGGGGGCGGCGTTCTACCAGCTCATGGCGCGCCTCGAGCGTGACGGCATGATCGAGGGCTGGTACGAGCCGCTCGTCGTCGGGGACCAGACGGTGCGCGAGCGTCGCTACCGCCTAACGGCGGCCGGCGCGCGTGCGTGGCGGCAGACGCGGGCGTTCTATGAAACCGTTGCCGCCGCGGCGTCCGAACGGCGGTTGTCCAATGCTTGACCCGCGTCTCCAGAAGGTTCTCGCCGCACTCGTCCCCGGTCGCGTCGCGACCGACGCGTTCGAGCCGGCGTGGGAAGACCTGCGCTTCGCTTACCTCACGCGGCGGGTGCGGCTGGAGTCGCCGGTAGGCCGTATCGCGCACGGTGCCCTGTACCTGGCCCTCGCGCTTCTCCTCGTGTTCGACTGCTGGCGGCTCGCTGCGGTCAACCTCGTGCGTCGGCGCGATAGGGGCGCCGTGCCACCCACCCACCCGATACCCACCGAACCAAGGCAGACGGAGCGCTTCGCCATGTTTCTCTACCTCGTTCGTCACGCGTTCCGTCAACTCGGACGCGAGCCCGCGTTCACGGTGGCGGCCGTACTGACCCTCGCGCTCGGCGTCGGCGCAAACGTCGCGGTCTTCGCCGTGGTCGAGGCGGTCTTGCTTCGCCCGCTGCCATACGCGAACGCGGATCAGCTGGTGATCCTCAACCACCGCGACCAGCGGACGGGGATCACGAAGGAGTTCATCGCGATCGGTGATTACGTCGACCTCGTGGACCGACAGACGGCGTTCGAGGCGATCAGCGCGTACGGGCACGGGCAGACGGCCTACATCGACGGCGACCGGATGGTCCGCGTCGAGCTGTTAGGCGCGGGACCAGGCTTGCTGGAGCTCCTGCGTATTCGTCCGGTGCTCGGGCGCACGTTCCGCGCCGAGGATTCGCGGCAGGGCGCCCCGCCGGTGATGATGCTCAGCTACGAGATGTGGCAGAACCAGTTCGGCGGCGACCCGTCGGTCATCGGGCGGACGCTTCGGTTCGAGCAGACGCAGCGTCAGGTCGTCGGGATCACACCCGCGGGGTTCACATTCCCGCCGACCGCCACGACGGACATGCTCGTGCCGCTGACGCTTCCCACGGTGGCGCCGGCCAATCGCCGGGCGGGATGGACCTTTGCCATCGGCCGGCTCGCGCCCGGCCGCACGCTCGATGACGCGGCGACGAACCTCACGCTCCTCTCGCGTCAGATGGAGACGGAGTTCCCGCAGAGCAACCTCGCGTCCGAATATTATCCACTCGACCTGCGGACCGCGCTCGCGGGGAACACGAAGCCTGCGCTCATGCTCCTGTTCGCTGCGGTTGGCGTCGTGCTGCTCATCGCGTGCGCGAACGTCGCGAATCTGCTGCTCGCGCGTTCGCTCGGCCGGCGACGGGAGATGTCCGTCCGGCTCGCGCTCGGCGCTGGCGGGACTCGGCTTGCCGCGCAGCTCCTGACGGAGAGTCTCGTGCTGGCGCTCGTCGCGAGCCTCGGCGGCGTGCTCATGGCCTACTGGGGCGCGCGGGCACTCGTGGCGCTCTTACCGCAGTCGGGAAGCGTGCCGGGGCTCGACGCGGTGCGCATCAACGGCAGCGTGCTCGCGTTCACGTTAGGCATCATCGTGCTGACAACGATCGTGTTCGGCCTGGTGTCGGCGCTGAGCGTTCGGTCACAGAAGGCGGTCGGCGTGCTGAACGCCTCGCGCGGGTCGAGCATGAGCCCCAGGGTCCGCCGGGCGACGTCGACCCTCGTGGTCGTCGAGGTCGCGCTGGCCATCGTGCTTCTCGTGGGGGCGGGACTCATCCTGCGCAGCTTTGCCAGCCTGCTTGCCGTGGATCCCGGGTTCCGCACAGCAGACGTCATGACCATGACGCTACAGCTCCCCGCCAGTCGGTACGCGGAGCGGGCGGCGCGCGACGCGTTCTACCAGCGGGCGTTCGCCGAGATGAAGTCGGTGCCCGGCGTGCGAGAGGTTGGTGCGGCTGCCGTCACGCCGCTCACCGGGAACAACTGGACCGCGCCCTTCGAGCGTCCAGAGCAGCCGGTACCGGCGGGCGAGCGGCCGCCCGAGGTGGGATGGCAGCTGGCGTCGAACGGCTACTTCAAGGCGCTGCAGATCCCGCTCATCGACGGGCGACTGTTCGACGAGCGCGACACCCCGGAGCGTCCGGCGGTGGTGATCATCAGCGACGCGATCCAGAAGCGATTCTTCCCGAACGAGCGCGCGGTCGGCAAGCACGTCCGGCAGGGTGACCAGACGGCCGAGATCGTCGGTGTCGTGGGTAACATTCGTCGAGCGGGGCTGCGCGATGAACCCCGTGCCGACATGTACTTCCCGTTCGAGACGAACAAGCCGGGGCAGATCTCTCTCTTCGTCCGGACGTCGGGAAACCCGGAGCGGTCGATCTCCGGCGTAGACGCCGCGATCGAGCGCATCGAGCCGTACGCCTCCGTCACCGAGGGTCAGACGCTATCCCACGTGGCGAGCGAGTCCGAACGTGTCACGCGCGTCGTACTCTGGTTGCTCGGTGTCTTTGCGGTGACGTCGCTCGCGCTCGCGGCGATCGGGATCTACGGGGTGATGTCGTATGCGGTCCGGCAGCGGACGCGCGAGATCGGCACGCGCATCGCTCTCGGGGCGACGCGCCGGAACATCGTGTGGCTCGTGCTGCAGCAGGGGGCGGTCATTGCCGCGATCGGTACGGTGGTGGGGCTGGCCACCGGTCTGGCGACGACGCGGTTCCTGAATTCGATCCTGTATGGCGTGTCGGGCACGGACCCGATCACGCTGAGCGCCGCGGTCACGCTCCTCGTCGTGACGATCATGCTCGCGTGCTACGTTCCCGCCCGTCGGGCGGCGTCGGTCGATCCCGCGAAGACGCTGGCGGATCAGTAATTGGGGTCAGATTCACAAATCATCGTTCTGTTGCCAAGGCAACAGAACGATGATTTGTGAATCTGACCCCAATTACGCCGTTTGCGACGTGGCCGCCGAGATGGCCGCGGCGACTTCAGCGGGCGACTCCACCGTAAACCCCAGGTCGCGGAGGAGTCCGTCGTCGAGGCGGTAGATCCACGCGTGCACCGCGAGCGCCTGCCCTCGCTCCCACGCGTCCTGCACGATCGTCGTCTCGCACACGTTGAGCGCCTGCTCCAGGACGTTCAGCTCACACATCCGGTCCTCTCGCGCGTGTGCCGGCGTCGCGTCGAGCTGGACCGCGTGCTTCTGTCGTACGTCCTGCACGTGCCGGAGCCAGTTGTCGATGAGCCCCAGCGGACGCCCGTGCCACGCTGCCGCCACGCCGCCGCAGCCGTAGTGGCCGCAGACGATCACGTGCTCCACCCGCAGGACGTCCACCGCGAACTGGAGGACCGAGAGACAGTTGAGATCGGTGTGCACCACCACGCGCTGGCCCCGGGCCCAGGCGTCCTGGAGCACCGTGGTGCGGCAGACGTGTACCACCTGGTCGAGCACGTTGAGCTCGCAGAGCCGGTTGATGCGCGCCGTGTCGGTGGGCAGCCGCTCCAGCGCCTCACGATGGCGCGCCGCGACGTCCTGCACGTGCCGGAGCCAGTTGTCGATGAGCCCCAGCGGAC
>DASURJ010001112.1:0-5642 GCA_036280115.1 Gemmatimonadaceae bacterium | reverse complement strand
GAGACCCATGCGGCCCCAGAAAGCGGTGGAACCATGACCAGCCGATTCTCCACGGGCCGACGCCGGACGGGCCCGTTCAAGACCGTGGGGGGATGCCTCCTTGTGGTGGTGATGCTCGCGGTGCTCACCGGGGGGATTCGGTTCGTCTGGACGGGGATCGATCAGCGACGCTTTCCGTGGGGCTACCCCGAGCCGGGGAAACCGACACTCATCGGCACCTGGGTCGGTACGATGACGACGGGTGGAGGCGTTAGGCGCGGCGTGTACATGGACCTCCGCCTCGAGCCGCTCCGGTTCGGCACCGGCCGCAGCCGGCGGCGGCGAAGCTCACGCGCGTTCCGCAACCTGCGGAACTCGAACTTCGAGGGTGAGGTTCGGATGTGCGGTGGTCCGCGCGAGCAACGGTTCGCCATCAACACCGGGACGGCCGAGGACAAGGAAGCGTCGCGGTTCCGGATCGGACTCTCCCCCACGGATAGCACCCCACCCGACGGCCTTGCGCCGAGTCACATTCGCGGCCGGTGGAATGGTGGCGACTCGCTCGCGCTCGAGGCGGACCTGTACCTGCGCCGAGGCGCGTCCGCCATCTCGAGCACCGATGATCCCGATACCGGAAAGTCGGCGACGCTCGGCATGACGCGTGGCGACGAAGCGCGGTACCGAACCCTGTGTGCCGGGAACGGCTACCGGTAGATGAGCGCGACCCCCCAGGGACGCCGGCCGGCCGCAAACGACCTGACGACCCGGCGCGCACCGACGTCCACGACCGAGACGTTGTCCGACAGGCCGTTCGCGACGTAGAGCCAGCGGCCGTCGCGCGAGATCGCGAGGTTCCACGGGCGGCGGCCCACCGCGATCGAGCCGATCTCCTTCATCGCGTTCGCGTCCACGATCGCCACCCGGCCGTTACCGCCCGTAGCGACGTAAACGATGCGGCCGTCTGGCGAGACGACGACCCCAACCGGCTTGCTCGCTCCCTCGCCAACCGGGATGCTCGTGATGACGGTATGCGACTCGGGATCGATGATCGACAGGGTTCCGCTGATCTCGTTCGTGACATACGCGCGTGAGGCGTCAGGCGCCCACGCCGCCGCCCGTGGCCTGACATCGACCAGGAAGTTCTGAACCACGCTGCGCGTCTTCGTATCGATCACCGAGACCGTATTGCTCGTCTCCGCCGTGACGTACACCCATCGACCGTCCGGGCTCACGGCCACCCCCTCGGGCTCGATTCCCACCACGAGCGTCGTCAGCACCTTGCTCGTCGCCAGATCGATCGCGGCCGCGGTCCCGGCATCCTCGTTGCTCGCGTACAGGTAGCGACCGTCCGGCGTCAGGCCGAACTGCTCGGGATCCGTGCCGCCCGGCAGGCGCTTGATGACGCGCTTTGCCGCGACGTCGATGACGGCGATCGCGTCCCGGCCACTCTCCATCTGCGGGTGATCGTCGCTCAACGCGACGTACAGCTGCCTGCCATCTGTGCTCGCGTGAATTCCTCGCGGGCGTTCGCCCGTGGGGATGCTCGCGAGCACGCGCCCGGTTGCGACATCGTGCAGCGTGACATCACGCGACGCTTCGTTCGTGACGGCAATGAGGTGCGGCTCCTGAGCCGCGGCGCTCGCGGCGGGGGAGAGGCCAAGCGCGCCGGCAACGAGAAGGACGGTCGCCACGGGCGGCATCGTCATCACCCGGTCGGGCGCCCCGACTTCGCGTAGAGCGGCTGCACGAGACGCCGCCGGCCATCGAACCTGAGCGGGGCGCCTTTGTGCCCGTCGAAGACCGTCGTCGAGAGCGCGAGGTGCGCCTGGAGTCTCCTCGGATCCGCGGTTCGAAGTTTCAGCGCGCTGTCGGCGAGCAGCTTGACCGCGAACCAGCCGAGCCACGCGTCGCCGCTCATGGGGCGTCCGGTCGCGGAGCGATAGCGGTCGTTGAGCTGGGCAGCGCCGTACCGCTCGAGCGTCGGCTGCCAGACCTCGTTCTCCTCGCCGTGCTCGCAGGGCGCGAGGATGAAGCTGCCGTCGTCCGTTCGGGACGGATCGCAGACGAGCCGGAGCACGGGGACTGTGTCGTTAGGCGGCGGTCCGACGGCAGCCATGATGACGGTGCTTACCGGCGGCGTGGCCGGCGTCGCGCCTGACACGGCCAGCGGTACGCGCTCGACCGTCCACTGAAACAGCGACGCGCTCCGCTGGGCCTCGGCGACACCGAACGCCAGCCCGCGCTCGAGCTCCGGGCGCGTCGCATCGGTCACGGTGCCAATACGCAGCACGGACGCGTGGCTCCACCGCCGGCCGAGCGCGACGTACGGGATCGCGCTGGTCGACGTGGCCAGAAATTCGCGACGTGAGAACACGAGTCCCGGCGGTGCAAGTCACGCGCCCGCAGACCATGAACCACGGCCAAGGCACGTCATGTTCCCGTTCCCTTCACGATCGATACTGGCAGTCTTCGTGGCAGGTCTCGCCGCCTGCAGAACCGGCGTCCCGCCCGAGCAGCAAACGCGCGACTCGACCGCGGGAGGTGTGGTTGCGGCATTTCCCGACGACTCCGCTCGCGCCGCGTTCCTCGACGGGGTCGATAGCCTGCTGCTCGACACACAGATTCACGAGCTCCGCGGCCATCTCGGTATCAAGGTGCGTAACACGAACCCGAACGACCCGGAGTCACCGTTGTCCGATCGCGACGTGCCGCATCCGGATGGGATTGGTCCTCACACCTACCTCGGCGTCATGCACGCCGAGGTGGGGGCTCTCCGCGCGGCACTGGGAGATACGGCCGGGCGACGCGAGGGCCCGCCAATGCACGTCGCGATCGAGGAGGACCGCGTCTATGTCGGGCGCCCCCCGCGCGAGGTCGTGATCGTGGGCCACCGGCACGGTGACCAGCTGTTCGTGCCCGTCAAGCTCTTCGCCCGCCCCTACGGGGCGTATGTTCGAATCGCCTGCCCGCTGGCGAACTGCGCCAGCATCTGGCCGCGCGACATCCTGCGGTACATGCGCGAGGCGGGCTACACGAGCTCCGCGGGCGTGCTGGAGGGGTATGCCGAAGGGCTGATCGACCGCGTCGACGTGCGGAAACTCCCTACCGGCTAAACGCATCATCCTAGCGCAGACGCACGTCGTCGATCAGGAGCCTGAACGCGCCGGGCGAACCGCTCGCCACGAACGCGATGCCCGTGAGGTCGCGCGCGTCGATGCCATCGAACGACGAGAACGGCAGCACCACCTCCGCCCACTCGGCCGACGCCTTGAACGGAAGCATTGCCGGCATGCGACCCTTCCCGCGCGTGAACATCATCAGCACGAACGAGCTTCCCTGCTCCGCGCGCGCGAAGAACCGAAGCTCCTTCTTCGACGACAGGTTGACGGGCGACATCGGCGCCTGCCCCGGCGTGAACATCACACCCGACCAGCCGAACGGCAGCCCCGCGTCGAGCGTGCCCGCGATCTCGAGCGCACCCGGCGTATTGTTCGCACCTCCCGACACGACCTTGATGGCCGCGACCGATTTCCCGCCCGCCAGCTGATCCGTCGTCACGAACCACCCGGCGCCGAACTTCGCCGTGGGTTGCCCTGCGTCGAAGTCGCTCACGTCCCCCGACTCCGACCCGGGGGGCACGGGAAACGCGCCCGAAGCCACAGCCGCCGCGGCTTTCGCGACGTCCGCGCGGTACCCGTCACGATCGATCGTTAGGCCGCGCTTCCAGATCGCGACGATGTCGCGCGTCGCGAGAATGTCCGTCGTCGGGTCTCCGTTGACGAGCACGAGGTCGGCGCGCAGCCCCGGGGCGATGCGGCCGCGATCGGCCAGCGAAAACGCGCGAGCCGGAACGGACGTCGCCGCGCGCAGTGCCTCGACCGGTGTGAGCCCCGCCTCCACGAGAAGCTCGAGCTCGCGATGGATGCTGGCGCCGTGCGTCGTCCCGGGGTTCGGCGCGTCCGACCCCGCGAGGATCGGCACGCCGGCGTCGCGCAGTTGACGCACTGTCGTCAGCGCAGCCTGGAAGTCGCGCACCGAGCCGGGGCGTCCGGGGAATGTCGTCTTGAGATTCGTGACGTTGTCCGGTCCGACATACGGAGCGACGCGCGCGTCCGTCGCGAGCGCTTCTCCACCCTTCCGCCCGGCAATCGACTCCAGCACGGTGAGCGTCGGAATCACGAAGGCTCGACGATCGGCGACCATCTTCGCGAAGCTCGGCTCCGGCGCGCGATCGACGAACAGGTGAACGAGACCGTCCGTGCCGGATTCGATCGCGTCACGCGCGCTCGCGTAATCCCCGATGTGCACGACGGCGAGCTTGTTCCGTGCGTGCGTCGCATCGATGACGGCCTTCATGGTCGGCTTATCGATCGTCGCGACCCGGAGGCCATATGCCCTGCCGTCGTCGTAGACGATCTTGATGTAGTCCGACCCTTCGCCGAGTCGAGCGTCCACGAAGGCCTGCGCCTCGCCAGGCGACGTGATGGTCGGGATCGGGATGCCGTACTCGGTGCCATGCCCCTTCGGCGCTGTCACGAGGACGCCCGCCGATCGGAAGTCGGCCACGTTGCGCCCGGCGGGTGTGCCGTCGAGGCGTCGCATGTCCGACGCGCTCTTGGGCTCGGTGAACATGTCGAGCATGGTGGTCACGCCCAGCACGGCCGCGTCGCGGAGTGCGTTGCCCCATGTATGCGTGTGCGCGTCGATGAGGCCGGGGATCAGGGTCTTCCCCGCACCATCGACGACGTGCACGCCGGTGGGTGCCTGGATGGTCGGCGCGACCCGGGCGATCCGACCGTCGCGCACGAGTACGCTTGCTCGCGGGACAACACGCTCGCCGTCGAACAGACGAACGTCACGGATGAGAACTCCCCCTCCCCCGTTTGCGGCGCCCTGGGCGGCTGCGCTCGAGAACGGGGACAGGGCAATAGCAGCGACGAGCAGGGCGCGGCTGGCGTGGGGGGCAGCGCGAGCCGTTTGGGGGAGATCGCGAGAGTGCATGGTCGGGTGCAGGACCAGGGTGAAAATCGGCGATATATCGTCACAACCCGCGAATGGGAAACGATATATCGGACGCCTGAGTTTCAGCGGGCCATCTCCGGTGGCACGGGCCGTCGCCGACAGGCGTGAAACCGCGGTGGGCGGGCACGAGGCGGGGGAAAGGGATGTCTAACTGCCTCCTCACCTTACGAGCGCCCTGGACCCGTAGAATACTCATGGGGCGACGCGCCCTGCCCGCCACACCGCGGTCAGCGATGCACGCTATCCTCTACACTTCGAGCGCTCGGACGCTTCCGCACGATTGACGCCGATCAGCCGGCCAGAGATGCGCCCAGCGGCCTGCCGCCCTATGCGTCGATCGCCTTCGGATGCACGACCCGCTCGAAGTCGCGGTACGGCATCTTGATGAGCTCGGTATGTGTACCCGCGTTGAATGCGATCTCCTCGTCGTCAGCGAGACTCTTCGTCACGTAGGTGTCGAGGCCGTACAGATTCCCGAACGGCGGCATCGCGCCGAGCTCGCATCCCGGAAACAGCGTCGCGAACTCCTGTTCGCTCGCCAGCTCCACGTCGTGCGCACCTGTTTTCGAGCGCAGTTGATCGAAGTTCACCTTCTCGCCCGCCGGGAGCACGACGAGCGCCGGTTTGCCATCGAGCTTGGT
>DASURJ010001111.1:0-2326 GCA_036280115.1 Gemmatimonadaceae bacterium | reverse complement strand
GCGATGATAGGAAGTCCGAAACTTCCTCCTCAGCCATCTCCTTCGGGTGTCGCCGCCCGTGAAACCGAATGAACCGCCGGATCCAGTGAACGTACGCTTCCTGCGTCCGCGAGCGATACCGGTTTTCACGAAGCCGCCGCCGCACGACCTCCATGAATCGCAAGCGCTTCTCGGCGTCGGGCGGCGCATCGAGCTGAGATGCGGGGATGAGTAAGTGGTCCATGCCCGCAACGTGCGATGTCAGCGGGTCGCGACCGGCATCGAAAC
Organism: Gemmatimonadaceae bacterium; assembly: GCA_036280115.1. GTDB lineage: Bacteria > Gemmatimonadota > Gemmatimonadetes > Gemmatimonadales > Gemmatimonadaceae > JAJKIV01. The sequence goes on along the minus strand of DASURJ010001111.1, from coordinate 2,059 downwards.
CTCCGCTGTCCCATCGAAACAACTCGCAGCAGAAACGCAGGCGGGGCGGAACCCGAAGTCCCGCCCCGCCGCGTGTTCCGAAGCCCGCCAGGCCTACTTCTCGTCCAGCTTCCGCCCCGCCGAGAGATTGTCCCAGTTCAACATCGTGTTGAACACGAGGAAATAGCTCCCCGTCGTCGACCCGCGCCATACCGGGTTGTTCGCGAACAACACCACGTGCCCCTTCTGCACCGGCACGTCAACGACCACCGGCCGCTGCGCAATGTCGCTGCCGCCATCCAACAATCCCGACACGAGCAGCTCCCGCTGATCCGCGAATCGGAGCGGCACCCGCGGCCGCTGATCCGGCGGAATGATGTTGAGTGGATTCCGCAGCTGATCGTCCGTGATCGGCGCCGCCTGCCAGGGCTGCACCGTCGCGCGCGGGGGCGCGTCGAACTTCGCATCGATCGTCCGCCCCTGCGCGATATCCGGATCGTCCGCCGTCCCGCGCCCGGTCGGACGCGCGCCGCCGCCTCCACCACCGCCGCCACCGCGCCCCCCTCGCACGCTCGATACCGAGAACGACGCCCCGTCCTCACTGTACACGGCGAGATTGTCGCCCATGCCGTACACGATCGGCGACGTCTCATCCACGAGCTTCGAGCGCAACAAGCTTCCCACCACCGCACCTCGCCGCGCCTCGTTCAGGCTCACGCCACTCGTCAGGCCGAAGTTCACCGCGAGCTCCGCCGTATTCGCCACCCCCACGAGCACGCCGCCGCGTGCCACGAACGACCGCAGGTTCGCCAGCCCCTGCCAGCCGAGGCCAGGGCGGATGTCGTCGGTCTGGGCGTAGGTCCCAATGTTCGGCGTCTCCGGCGTGTTCTTCCACGGCATGGGATTCCGCCACATCGGGAGTCCCTCGACGATCGCGAGTCCGTTCCCGCTCGTGGGCGGGAAGAGAATCACGTCGTACCTCGCGTTGAGGTTCGCGTTCTTTGCGACGTCTTGCGTGCTGATGTAGTCATACGGCACCGAGAGCTGGTCGAAGGCAAGCCGCCACCACCCCTCGGTCTGCGTGCTGAGCCACGTGTGCATGATCGCCACGCGCGCCGCGCGCGCCGGGTGCATCCTGACGGTAGGCGCGACCGCGAGCGCGTGCGCCGTCACCCCGAGCTCCTTCGCGACACGATCCAGCTCGGCCGCCGAGACGCCGCGGACGATGAACGACCCGCGCGCGAACTTGCGACCCGCCACCTCGAACGGCTCCTCTGCGCTCTGGAAATCAGCCCTCGGCAACCGGTAACGGAGCGTGACCAGCGCGTTGTCCGCGTTATGGTTGATCGCGAACACCGTCCCGGTGCCGACCACACCGCCCGGCGCACGGATCTCGCCCGTCACCCGCTCCATCTGCGCATCGAGCACCTTCACGTCCGTCACCCGCACGGCCTGCGTGTTGAACCCCTCGGGGAACGTCCACCCCGTGTCGTCGTACGGGTTCTTCTGCGGATCGTTCGGGCTCCAGTACTGGTAGTCGAGCAGTGCGTCGGCGATTCGCGAGTACGGCTGGTCCATCCGGATGATGTAGGAGCCGGCCGCGAACGTTCGCGTGGTGCTCGGCGGCGCCGCCCGCGCCGAATCGCCGGCAGCTCGTGTTGCGCTATCGCCAGTCATGCCACGACCGGCCCGCGCGCCGCCGCGCGACGGTACGGTCACCGTGAACGGTGCCGTCGCTCGCGAGATCTCCACCTTCTGCTTCTGCATGACGCGCAGCAGCTCCACCTGCGCGCCCGGCCGCCGATCGTCCGCCGGCAACACGTACGCCGCTGGACCCTCGGCGCGCGCCTTCATCACCGACCGCTTGCTCTTCTGATAGAAGTTCTCGAGGAACTGCCGCCGGTTGTTCGCGAAATAGCTGAGCGAGACGAGCAACCCCGTCTGCTGATAGTTGTTGTTGTTCCGGAGCGACCACTTCACCTTGGGCAACGGCGGGTTCTGCCGGTACCATGTCCGCGACGTCTGCTCCGGCGACAGGGTCCGCTCCACCGTCTCGGCCGTCCCGCCGTTGCCGAACGTC
>DASURJ010001110.1:0-2549 GCA_036280115.1 Gemmatimonadaceae bacterium | reverse complement strand
ATCATCCCTGTCGCGTGGTGCTCGAGGATGTGGCAGTGATACATCCACTCGCCGGGGCGATCATCGGGAAGGAACGCGATCCGCACCCGCCCTTTCGGGGGCACGTTGACCGTGTCCTCCCACGAGCGAAACGCCGGCGGGTCGCCGTTCAGCTCGAGCACCTGGAAGAAGAAGCCGTGCAGGTGAAAGGGGTGGTCCATCATGGTGTCGTTGACGATGTCCCACACCTGAAGCTCTCCGACCTTGACCGGCGCGTCGCGGTGGTGCGGCTCCTTGTTGATCACGAAGTCCACGCCATGCCGCAGGCTCGGCTTGAAACCGAGGTGGACCTCGCGCGTCGAATTGACCGAGCCGGTCACGACCGGGTCGATGCGACGGAGCGTCGCAGGGACCGCGGCGCGTGACGGCGCGGCGGGACCGACGCGCAGGGTGGCGAACCGCTCGCGCCTCGACCTGGCAACCGTCATGCGATTGTACGGCAGCGTGTCGATCGCGAGCGACTCGCCTTCCGCGAATGGGCCGACGGCGAGCTCCACACGGTCCGCCGGCGTCAGCAACACCTCACTCACCGTCACCGGCGCGTCGATCAGCCCGCCGTCGGTGCCGATGATCGTGAACGGCCGGCCCCCAATCGACAGGCGGACGTAGCGCGCACTCGCCGCGTTCACGATGCGCCAGCGCTCGATCTGGCCTGCCGCGATGGTAAGCTCGGGCTCCTTCTTGCCGTTCACGAGCCGGGTGCTGCCTTGACGCCCGTCGTGCTTCTCGATCCACCAGCCGGGCGGCTTGATCTGACCTCGGCGATCGAGGGCCACGTCATCCAGCACGAGCACGCGGTCGGCGTCCAGCGCTGGCTCGCTCGGCCCGCGGACAATGATGGCGCCGTACAGTCCGCGCTCGAGCTGGACGACCTCGTTGCTGTGCGGGTGGTACCAGAACGTGCCGGCGTCGGGCAATCGGAAGCGGTACGTGAACGTCTCGCCGGGCGCGATGGGACGCTGGACCATATCGGTACCGTCCATCGCGGCCGGGATCTGCAGTCCGTGCCAGTGGATGTTGGTCGGCTCGGGAAGTCGGTTGGTGAACCGAACCTCGAGCACGTCGCCGACGCGCGCCTCGAGGGTCGGGCCGGGGATCTGTCCGTTGAACGTCCACGCGCGGGTGGTGCGGCCGGGCGTGAATTCCCAGTCGGTCTCGCCGGCTTCGAGCTCGACGTGGACGACCGAGCGGCCGTCGTCGGGGACGGCGGCTTCGAAGGCGGCGGCGTAGGCTGCCGCCGCGTTATCGCCTACACCGTGAACGACTGGGCCGTGACCGTGACCATGGCCGTGGCCATGGTGGGTGAGCGCATTGTGACTGTCGTGGTGTTCCATCGGGCCTGCGGAGGTGAAAGCAGCGGAACCGGAACGCGCCGTGACGTCGACGCGTCTCGACATCGCGGTAGAGGCGGCGCGCCAGATCGAACACTCCTGTACTAAGCCCGAAAAACACCTGTAGTCAAGCTCGTACCAGATGCTGCCGCTACTCCTGCGCGGCCCGTGATGAGGCGATCTCGTCCACGAGGGCGGCCACGTTCGACGCGATCACTTCACGAGCCGCGTCGAAGCCATCGCTCACCGCCGGGACCTCATCCCACCTGGTAACCGTGATTCCCTCCGGAGCATGGATGTCGCATCCAATAGCAATAATGCGACACGAACCCGCTAGTATAGCGTCACGAAGCCTCACTGGCTTGTGTCTGGACACGTCGATTCCCTCGGACGCGAGTCCGACGACGACGTTCTCAGGGATCTCATCGTACGGATCGACCCCCGCCGAAGCCGCCTCGAGCTGAACCCCGCGCTCGGCGGCTGCCCGCCGGCAATACTCGGCAGCGATGACGCTCTTGGCCGCCCCGTGAGGGCACACGAACAGGACGTCGATGGAAGGCATGGGTATCTCCGGAATAGAGGATCGCAACTGATACTGGTAATGATTCAGTTGTGATGTTAGCATCCGGACAGCCAATACGCACGCATCGGGTTCCCATATGACCCTCGTCCTCACGCGCTCCGACGTTCAATCCCTGCTCGACCTCCCAGCGTGCATCGACGCGGTGGAGCGAGCATTCCTGCGCCACGCCGAGGGTGATGTGATTTCGCCGGCTGTGCTGGGCGCTCACGCGCACGCCGGTGGGTTTCACACGAAGACGGCTGGGCTGCACGGCTCCGGCGCCGCTGATCGCGCAACCTTCGTTGCGAAGGTGAACTCGAATTTTCCTGGCAACCCCGCGCGCCACGGGCTACCCACCATCCAGGGCGTCATTGCCCTGTTCGACGCGGAGAACGGTGAGCTGCTGGCACTCCTCGATTCGATGGAGATCACCAGCGTTCGGACGGCGGCGGCCACGGCGGTCGCGGCGAAGCATCTCGCGCGCGCCGATGCCGGTGTCGTCACGGTGTGCGGGTGCGGGGAGCAGGGGAGAAGCCAGCTCCGAGCCGTCGCGTGCGTGCGCAGCGTCAGGCGCGCGATGGCGTTCGACGCGAGCGCCGAGCGTGCGGCGTCCTACG
>DASURJ010001109.1:0-8134 GCA_036280115.1 Gemmatimonadaceae bacterium | reverse complement strand
TGGCGACGTCGTATGCCTTGAACGCGTCGAAGATCCCATTCGGCGGACCGATCGCCGGCGTTCGCGTGGGACGGATCCAGGGAAAGTGGGTGCTCAACCCCACGTTCCAGCAGCTCGCGTACAGCGACATGGAGCTCGTGGTCGCCGGTTCGCGCGACTCCATCGTGATGGTCGAAGGCGGCGCGCTCGAGGTCAGCGAGCCGGACGTGCTCGACGCGCTCACCGTCGCCCAGAAGGGAATCCGTGAGCTCATCGACGCGCAGGAGGAGCTGTTCGCGAAGGCCGGGCGCGTGCCGAAGATGGAGTGGACGAAGGCCGAAGCGCCCGAAGGCATCGTCACTCGCGTGAAGGAGCTGGCGCAGGGCCGCATCAGCGAAGCACTCAACCAGAAAGACAAGCACACCCGTATCGAGGCCGTGGAGCGGGCGAAGAAGGAGCTCGCCGAGCTGCTCCTCGCCGACTTCCCGGACAACGCGAAGGACATTCACACGCTCCTCGGGGACGTCGAGTATCACAGCCTTCGGTCGCAAGTGCTGGCGAGCGGCTACCGCGTGGACGGACGGACCTCCCGCGAGGTGCGCCCCATCGCCATCGACGCCGGGCTGCTTCCGCGCGCGCACGGCTCGGCGCTCTTCACGCGCGGTCAGACGCAGGCGCTCGTCGTTGCCACGTTAGGCACGCAGGAAGACGTGCAGCGCCTCGACACGATCGACGAGGCCGGCGAGACGACGAAGTCGTTCATGCTGCACTACAACTTCCCGCCGTTCTCGACCGGCGAGGTGCGGCCGGTGCGCGGCACGAGCCGGCGAGAGATCGGTCACGGCAACCTCGCCGAGCGGGCGTTGCAGGGTGTGCTGCCGCCGTTCGAGGAGTTTCCGTATACCATCCGGCTCGTGTCCGACGTGCTGGAATCCAACGGCTCGTCCTCGATGGCGTCGGTGTGCGGCGGATCGCTCGCGCTGTTCGACGCGGGCGTGCCCACGCGCGGCGCGGTGGCCGGCGTCGCGATGGGCCTCATCAAGGAAGGTTCGAAGTACGCCATCCTCACCGACATTCTCGGGACCGAGGATCACCTCGGCGACATGGACTTCAAGGTCGCGGGAACGACGAACGGCATCACGTCCATTCAGATGGACATCAAGATCGAGGGACTCGATCTCACGATCATGCGCGAGGCGCTCGACCAGGCTCGCGAAGGACGTCTGCACATCCTCGGCGAGATGGAGAAGGCGCTCGGCGCGCCGCGCGCGGAGCTGTCGCCGTACGCGCCGCGCATTGTCACCGTGCAGATCAACCCCGAGAAGATCGGCGATCTCATCGGCCCCAAAGGCAAGACGATTCGTGGCATTCAGGACGAGACAGGCGCCGAGATCACCGTGGACGATACCGGCACGGTGACGATCGCCGCCGTTGGCGGTGAGGCGATGGAGCGCGCGCGCCAGATGGTGCAGGCGATCACGCAGGAGCCGATCGTCGGCGAGGTGTACGAAGGCCTCGTGAAGAGCACGACCGCGTTCGGCGCCTTCGTCGAGATCCTGCCTGGGACCGAGGCGTTGCTGCACATTTCGGAAATGCGGCACGGCCGCACCGAGAAGACGGAGGACGTCGTCAAGAAGGGCGACCGCGTGAAGGTGAAGCTCATCGATCGCGACGAGCGCGGGCGCTTGCGTCTGTCGATGAAGGCGTTGCAGCCGAAGCCCGAGGGTGACGCGGGTGATGGCGCTGGTAACGGTTCCGAGCCGCGCCGCGGCGACCGAGGCGATCGTGGGCCGCGCGCCGATCGCCCCCCGCGAGAGGCTGTGGGGGCGGCCGCCGAGAGTGACGAGCCTTCGTACGCCGCGCGTGCGTCCGAGGAGGAAGGCGAGGGCGACGCGGGGGAGACCGGCGGGCGTGGTGAGCGGCCCCGGCGTCCTCGGGGCCGTGGGCGCGGCGGCCACGGTGGAGGGCGTTCCCGCGAGTGATTACCCGCGTCGACACGCGCCCGACCCAGGCGCTCCGGCGCTCCATCTTGCCGAACGGACTGACCGTGCTCTCGGAAACCATGCCGGGAGTACGGTCGGTCGCATTTGGGGCCTGGGTGCGCTCGGCGTCCATTCACGAGTCCAGGGACCGAATGGGCGTCTCGCACATGCTCGAGCACATGGTGTTCAAGGGCACGCGCAAGCGATCGCCGCGGGACATCGCGCTCGCGCTCGAGGTGCTGGGCGGGTCCCTCGATGCGTATACGGCACGCGAACACACCTCGTTCCAGGCGCGGGTTCTCGACGAGCATCTGCCGCAGGCGGCTGACGTCATCGCGGACCTCATGTTCAGTCCGGCGTTGCGAGCGGCCGACCTCTCGCTCGAGCGGAAGGTCGTGCTCGAGGAGATCAGCATGGTCGACGACACCCCCGACGACCTCGTGTTCGAGCTGCATAACGAGGCACTCTGGGGGTTGCACCCGTACGGATACTCCATTCTCGGCACACGCGATACGGTCTCGGCACTGAGCATCGCGGACCTCAGGGATCTGCACGCGCAGGCGTACCAGCCCGAGCACATTGTCGTGACGGTGTCGGGCAACGTGGATCACGATGAACTGCTGGACATTCTCGGCCGCACCGGTTGGGCCGACGTGCCCCGCGGTGACACGCTCCCGTCCGCGACGGCCGCGCCCGTTGCCGCGCCACCCCGCACGGTGCACGTCGAGCGGGACACGACGCAGGCGCACATCGTCTTCGGGTCGCCGGCGGTCGCGCACGGCGACCGCCGTCGGTATGCCATGCTACTCGTGAGCATGCTGCTCGGCGGCGGAATGAGCTCTCGTCTGTTCCAGCGCGTCCGCGAAGAGCTTGGCCTCGCGTACTCGGTGTACACGTTCCAGTCATTCCACGCGGACACCGGCGTCCACGGCGTGTACGTCGGGACCTCGCCGTCGAACGCGACGGCCGCGGCCGACGCCATCCGGAGCGAGCTCCGCGTCCTCGCGGAGCAGGGGATTCCCGAGCCGGAGCTCGCGGCGGGCAAGAGCCAGTTGAAGGGCCAGTTGACGCTGTCGCTCGAGAGCGTTTCATCCCGCATGTACCGCGCGGCGGCAGTGGAACTGTACCGGGAGCCCTACAAGCCCCTCGACGAATTGCTGGCGGAGATCGATCGTATCGACGCCAGCACCGTCGCGGACCTCTGTCGTGAATTCTTCGCGCCCGACGCGCAGACGGTGCTCACGCTTGGCCCCGCCGCATCGGCGCACTGACTCCGACCACCCACCATTACGGCACCACTATGCGCATTGGAGTTCCGAAAGAGATCAAGACGAACGAGAACCGTATCGCGCTCGTTCCGGCGGGGGCGGAAGCGCTCGTATCGGCCGGGCACTCGGTGATGGTCGAGCGCGGCGCGGGTGAGGGAAGCGGGTTCACGGACGAGATGTATACCGAGGTCGGAGCGACGATCGGACCGGACGCGGCCACGGTGTGGCGCGACGCCGACATGATCATGAAGGTGAAGGAGCCGATCGCCGTCGAGTGGCCGCACATGCGGCAGGGGCAAGTGATCTTCACCTACTTTCACTTCGCCGCCGACGAGAGCCTAACGCGCGCGCACATGGATTCGGGTGCGATCTGCATCGCGTACGAAACGGTGGAACTGCCGAGTCGCGAGCTCCCACTCCTCACCCCGATGTCGGAGGTCGCGGGACGGATGGCGGTCCAGGAGGGCGCGAAATACCTGGAGAAGTTGTACGGGGGGCGCGGGGTGTTGCTGGGCGGCGTGCCCGGCGTGCCACCGGCGAAAGTCGTCATTCTCGGCGGCGGGGTCGTGGGCATCAACGCCGCCAAGATGGCGGCGGGAATGGGAGCGAAGGTCGTGGTGCTCGACATCTCGCTCGAGCGCCTGCGATACCTCTCCGACGTCATGCCGGCGAACGTGCAGCTCGTGTACTCGAACCGGCACAACATCCTCGAGCAGATCCAGACCGCCGACCTCGTCGTGGGTGGCGTCCTGATTCCCGGCGCGAAGGCGCCGAGGCTCGTGCGCCGCGAGGACCTCAAGCGTATGCAGCCGGGGTCGGTCATCGTGGACGTCGCGATCGATCAAGGCGGGTGCGTCGAGACGATCAAGGCGACGACGCACGAGAACCCGACGTACGTCGTGGATGGCGTCATCCATTACGGGGTGGCGAACATGCCGGGTGGCGTGCCCCGCACGTCCACGCTCGCGCTCACGAACGCCACCTTCCCGTATGCGCTCCGTCTCGCCAAGAAGGGGTGGAAACAGGCGCTGAAGGATGATCCGGCGCTGCTCAAGGGGCTGAACATGATCGAGGGGAAGGTGACGTATCCGGGCGTGGCGGAGGCGTTCGGGTTGCCGTACACGGATCCGGCTGCATGCCTGGCGTGAACCAGGTCCGGGTGCTGCGGCTCCCGAATAATCCGGATCTCCCACTTCCGTCTCGCCGGACGTCCGGCTCCGCGGGGTTCGATCTCGCGTCCGCGGAGTCGGATTTCGTGCTGGCGCCCGGCGAGCGCCGACTCGTGTCGACCGGTCTCGCGATCGAGCTGCCGCCGGGCGTGGAGGGGCAGGTTCGTCCGCGCTCCGGGCTGGCGCTGCGGTACGGCCTAACAATGCCGAATGCGCCGGGGACGATCGATTCCGATTATCGCGGCGAGCTGAAGGTCATTCTTCAGAACAGTGGTGCCGAGCCGGTTGGCATTGCACGCGGTGATCGGATCGCGCAGGTGGTGTTTGTCCGCTACGAGACGCCGGTGCTCGTCGACGCGACGGAGCTCGAGGCGTCGGCGCGCGGGCCGGGCGGGTTCGGCAGCACGGGCGTCTAGCGAACCCGGAACGGGGAACCGGCGTCCCGAGCGGCCGTTCCCCTCGTTCCTTCAGACCGCTTGCGAGCGCAACGCCACTGCCGCGTTGGTCAACTTCGTCATCCCGTTCATCCTGTTCGTCCTGTCCATCCCTCGCGTGCCGTTTCCGGACCGGTCGCGATGCCACGTGGCGCAGCGGCGTTCGGAGAGAGCAACAGCAAGAGACAGGATGGGACGGGATGGGCAGGATGACGACGATGCCCCGCGTGGCGGCACCGTCGCTCGCGCCAGCGGCCCTGACCCGGTGCGAGGATTGCTGGATCGGCTCCCGTGATCCCGCCTGTCCTCTGTTACCACAAGGTCGAGCGGCGGCGCGAGCTTGGCGTGACACGGCTCTCGCCGCGGAAGTTCGCCGCGCAGATGCACGCGCTCGCGCGTGCCGGGTGGCGGGGCATCTCGCTGGAAGAGTTTGCGGCGTGCGTTCGCGGAGAGCGTCCCACAGGCGATCGTACGGTTCTCGTGACGTTCGATGACGCGTACCGAGGGCTGCGGGACCATGCGTTCCCAGTGCTCCGCGACGTCGGATTCAGCGCGGCGTGCTTCGTGATCACCGACTACGCGGGGCGGCTCAATCGATGGGACGTCGCGTACGGCGGGCGTCGCTTCGCGCACCTCACGTGGCGAGATATCGAGCGGTGGCAGGCGCGCGGCATCGCGTTCGGATCCCATACGGCGTCTCACCCGCGGCTGCCGTGGATCAGCGATGGTCGCCTGCACGACGAGCTCGAGCGGTCCCGGGATGCGCTCGAAGACGCGTTAGGCAGCGAACCACCGGCGCTTGCCTACCCGTTCGGGGCCGCGGGCGCGCGCGAGCGTGCGGCGGCATCACGTGCCGGGTATGACATCGGCTTCGGCCTCGGTGGCACGTGGCAGGGCGATCCGCTCCGCATCCCTCGACACGCCGTCCACTGTTGGTCGCCGCGGCTGCCGGGCATCGGGCCGCTCGCCCCTCTCGAACGGGCCGTGGCGATGGTGGCGGGGCGGTGTGCCGTCGGCACGAGTGTCTGGCTCCGCCTAACGTCAACCTAGACGAAGTACTTCGCGATCACCGGCAGCAGACCGGGGTGGCGCACGAGCGCGACCCCGAAGATCCGGCCCAGCGTCCGCCGCCGCTCCGGAATACGGTTCACCGTAGCCGCGAGCCCGTCGAAGAACGCGTCGTCGAATCGCGCGAGCGCCTCCTTCACCTGATAGAACCGAACGTGGTCGTCGCCAAGAAGGCGCATCCATCGCTCGTGGTACGGGGCGAGCGCCGCCGCGGCCGTCGTGCCCTTCCGCAGTGCGTCGACGATCGTCTGCGCCGCGAGGCGACCCGCCTTCATCGCGTTGACGATCCCGCCCCCCGACAACGGATTGATCATGTGCGCGGCGTCGCCGCACAGGACGAGTCCATCAGCGACCGTCGCGCGAATCGTCGTCGCCACGATCACGCCTCCCACGGTGCGACTCGTCAGGCGTCCAGTCGGGAAGCAGGCGGCGACGTACTGGTCGAGCCACTGCACAGCCGATCGTCCGCCGGCGCGAAGGCCGAGGACGCCGAGGCCGACGTTGGCGGACCGCTCGCTCTTCGGAAACACCCACGCGTAACCGCCCGGAGCGACCCGGTCGCCGAAATGGAGCACGATCGCGTTCGGGTCGATGCCCCCATCCTCGATGACGTACTGCGCGCAGCTCTCCATGTCGCGCGCGCGGACCCGCGTATCGATCCCCGCCCAGCGTCCCACGGCGCCTTCGACACCGTCGGCGCCGACGACGATGCGAGCGCGAATCTCGCGAGTCGTACCGTCGCGGCTGTCGTGCAGGGTGACGCTCCACCGATCCGGCTCACGCCGCATTCCGATCGCCTCGACGCCGGTGCGGACATCAGCACCGAGCGCCACCGCCTGTGCCGCGATCGCCCCCTCGAATCCCATCCGATCGAGAATGTATCCGACGTCACCCTCAGCCACTCGTACTTCCTGGCCGCCGGGCGCCCGAAATACGACGCGCGTAATGCGGCGCGAAACCCACGGCGCGCCGACCGGATCGAGAAACTCCGACACGCCTGCCGAGCCGACCCCCTCGCCGCAGCGAACCGGCGCGCCGACAACCGCATCACGCTCGATCAGGACCACGGTCGGCGCCGGTCGCGCGCTGGCGACCTCGCGAGCGGCGATCAGCCCCGCCGGGCCTCCGCCCACGATGAGAACATCGCAATGTTCGGGGCCCGCGCTCGTCGCGCGCGGAGAGCGTGCCGCGCCGACGTCGGCGCTAGCCACCCCGGTCCACCATTGCGAGCGCGGACACCGGGCAGGGCGCGATACACTTTTGACACCCTGTGCACGTTCGCGCGTCTATATGCAGTCCGGATTGACGCAGCGTGATGGCAACGGGTGGGCACAACGGCACGCACAACCCGCATTCATCACAGCGTTCGGGGTCGACGATCGCGACCCGGAGGGAAGCAGCCGATGCCATCGCGCGCGACGTTACGGACGAGTGTAGGTTGTGTCAAGCCAATGCCTTGCTCGCTCTTACCCGCTCCGCTACCTTACGTCCCGATGTACTGCTGTACGATCCTTCCGTGCCCCTGGCACGTCTCGAGCCCCTGCTAGATGCGCTGGCCCTTTTTGAAAGCGGGAAGGTCGTTCTTCCCGGCGAACGCCATTGCGGTCGATCTCGGCACCGCCAACACGCTGATCTACGTCAAGGGCGAAGGCATCGTTCTCAACGAACCCTCGGTCGTCGCGATCGATCGCGAATCAAAGAAGATCAAGGGGGTCGGCCTCGAGGCCAAGCGCATGCTCGGTCGAACCCCGGACGGCGTACTCGCCGTGCGGCCCATGAAGGACGGCGTCATCGCCGACTTCGACGTGACCGAGAAGATGCTCCGTTATTTCCTCACGCTGATCATCGAGAACCACGTGTTCAAGGTGAAACCCCGCGTGATCGTGTGTGTACCTTCGGGTATCACCGAAGTGGAGAAGCGCGCGGTGCGAGATTCGGCCTTGGGCGCCGGTGCGAAGGAAGTCTTCATGGTGGCCGAGCCCATGGCAGCCGCCATCGGCGTCGGACTGCCCGTCGAGACGCCGACCGGTAACATGGTGATCGACATCGGCGGCGGTACGACGGAGATCGCCGTCATTGCACTTTCGGGGATCGTCAGCGACACGTCCATTCGCACGGGCGGCGATGAGCTCGATACCGCGATCGTGCAGTTCATGCGCAAGAACTACAACCTCCTGATCGGCGAGCCAACGGCCGAACAGATCAAGATCAACATCGGGTCGGCCGCGCCCGTT
>DASURJ010001108.1:0-11149 GCA_036280115.1 Gemmatimonadaceae bacterium | reverse complement strand
CGTCTCGTTCACGACGTCGGCCAGGCGGATGTCGTCCACCCAGACTTCCATGGTGTCGCTGGGAATCAGTGGCGTGGCGCCCGTCGCGGAGTCCACGCGCACGATGCCAACCGCGAGCTCCTGAACGCTCGCGAGGTTCGGCGGCGCGACGGCGGGGTCGGTGGTGTACACCATGTAGCCGCCGTCACACGCGGCGAACCGGTCGATCGACGCTCCGGCGGGCAACCCGGACCGGGCGATGAGCGCGGAATCCACACCGCTGCATGAGAGCGAGTCACCGACTCCACGAAGGTAGGCGCTCTCGAGTTTGCTGCGCAGCGCGTAGAACTTCTCGAACCGAACGCGCACCTCGGGTTCCCACGCTGCACGCGTCGACCCGGCCCCTGCCGGGGTACGGTACAGATAGAAGTTGTTCGGGTCGCGACCGACCTTGATGAAGAACTGGAGCTCACCACCATTCCCCCAGCCGTTCCCGCGTCCGCGCGCCCACACGCGAAGCTCGCGATAGGCGGTGAAGCTCTTCTGCCCCTCGGGAAAACGGTAGAACGCTTCGGCGCGGTCGTACGTGGCGAGCCCGCCCGCCTGCAGGCGGAGCGAGCTCTCGTTGATCTGCACGCGTGCGGGATCGAACGGCGTCTGAAGGTTGTCCGGCTGGTCGATGATTCCCGGCGGTGGTTCGTAGATGAGACCGGTGGTCGTGTCGCGGTTCTCGGTCCCGATCACGCCGGCGATCACGTACCCCGAGCCCGTCGTCGTTTGCTCGCGATCTCCGGCGATCCCGGTGAGCGGCCGCGACGAGCGCTTCAGCCAGGGCGCGCCCACGAGCCGGAGGCGCGCCAGGGGAACGTTGATGAACGCGTCGTCGGGGGCGCCACTCGCAGAGATCGCCGTGATGCGCAGCGCCTGGATACGCCGGAGCAAGGGTCCGGCGTTCGTGGAATCCGCAGCCGCCGCGAATGGGACCCGTACGTGCACCCAGCACAGCGTGCTCTCGACCGGGCGCGCGCCTACGGGATCGTTCACACGCGCGTCGCACTTGCCGAGCCGGTCGTACGCCCCGGCCTGGGAGAAGTCCACGATGTAGCGGCGGACACGCTCCTGCTCGTCGGTGAGCAACGCGTTGTCGGCGTCGAGGTCTTCCTCGTCCAGGCGGCTGTTGCCTGCGGTGCAGTTCGTCCGCGCGTCGCCTAACGCCCGCCGGCGGATGTCCCCGCGCACGCAGATCCGCACGCTCGTGTCCGACCGGGTCGCGGCTCCCGCCACTACGGTCATCGTGTCGATGACATCACCGGGCAGTCCCGTGTCGTTCACGTCCACGTTGAACGCCCGCGAGAACGGGTCACGCTCCGAATCGAGCCGCCCGTAGCCCTGCAACTGTTTCCCGGTATAGGTCGTGTCGCGGGCCCCCGTGACGGGGTCCTGCGGCTCCTCGATCAGCACCTCGGGGCCGAACGCCACGGAGTTCTCGGACACGTCGCCGAAGTCGAACACGAGCATCGGGTTGGTCGCGCGGCGGACCGCGCTCGTGTCCACGAGCGCCCAGAACTCGAGCGTCTCGACTCCGGTGAGGTCCGCGCCGGACGCGCCGAACGACGTGCGAATCGAGCGCCACCGGCGCCCCGGCAGCGTATTGGCAACGGTCCAGCGGAACTCGCCGGTCTCGGCGTCGCGCTGACCGCCGATCCGTAATGGGTAGAGCGTCAGCCAGAGCAGCGGCTCGGGCGCCGAGATGCCTGTGCCCACGAGGCTGGTCTGCGGGTCGATCTGCTCGATCGTGAACTGCACCGGCTGACCGAACCGGTCCGTTCCGTTCGTCTGCCACGCCAGCGTCGTTGCCCGCTCGAGGTCGAGTGCCCCGGGTCCGATCAGCTCCGGCAGGCGTGTGCCTAACGCCGGCCGGCCCGAGAAGTACCACGCGTTGTCGGTGAGGGGGACGGTAAGACCCCCTTCCCCCTCGAACGACTCGAGAAACGCCTGCCCGCGGGAGTTGGGCCTCGGACGGCTCACCGCGAACTCGCCCTGCACCTCGATCGTGCTCGGCCCCACGAGGCTGTCGCGGAACGGGAGTGAGCGCCCGACGAGTCGCCCGAGTGGTGACGCGTCGAACGCGAACGCCCCGTTGACGCCGGCGACGAGCGACGAGGCCGGCTCGTAGCCCAGCGGTGGCCGCGTGTAGGTCGTCCGCTGCGACTGGGAGATCGCCGTGAACGTCAGCGCGCCACGTTCCCCGCTGAACTGCGACGTGATGCCGAAGATCGACGTCGGGATCGACACGAAGAGCGGGTTCTCCTCGTACCGCACGCGCACGCGCCTCGGGAACGGAAACAGCGTATCCGGACGCGCGAAGGTCACACGGCCCAACTCGTAGTCGATGTCGTAGTCCACACCCCGGACGAGCGGACGCCCGTCGAGAAAGAGCCGCTCCGACCCCGGCCGCAGCTGCACCGCGTTCAGCGCGAGTGTGCCGAGGTCGTCTCCCACCTGCGCCTCATAGCTCACCCGCATTCGATAGAACGACTGCGGGTGCCGCGCCGAGTAGAGGTACTCGCCTGGCGTCCGGTAGATGGTGTCGTTCGCCGGGTTCTCGATCGGCCCCGCGAGCCCCGCGCGTGCGAACGGCTGCACCGACGGAAAGACCAGAAAGTAGTCTCGGATGGTCTCGTCGGCGCCCCCGCCCTGGGCCACGAGCTGGTTCGGGTCGTTAGGCCTCGGCCACAGCCGGTTGTCCGCATCGAACCGCGCGCCGTTCGTCGGCTCCGCGATTCGAAACTGCTGGAGGTACGTGTCCGCGCCGCCGCCGGCCGGCTTTTCCTGGTCGGCGCTCCCGCCGGTCACGATACGCACCTGGACGGTGTTGCGCCGGACGTCGCTCCCGCCAATCCGATAGACCGACCGGATCTCGCGGCGGAACGCGTCGTCATCCGGAGTGAGCTCCGGATCCCACACGAGGTTCGCCAGCTGCGGTCGCTCGGCAACGAATTCCAGGTCGGGCGTCCCGCCTGTCGTCGCGATCGTGGTATCGCGGCCGTTCATGCGCACCGTATACGCCACGACCAGCCGCTCGCTGTTCTGACTCAGCGGCGCGACGAGCGCGATCCACAAGAGCGACGGGTCGATGTAGTAGTCCACGCGCTCCCGCAACAGCTCGTAGACCTGTCCGCGCTGCGATGTGGGATCGCCAATGATCTCGAATTGCGGGCCGTTCGGGTTCCGCGGTTGTCCGCCGAGGAGAAGTCGGTAGACGAACACCTTGGACGGGCGCACCGAGTCCGGCAACGCCGCGGCGAGCGACGCCATCTGCTGGCGATCGAGGATGTCGATGTTCGGATACGCCCCACCGAACCGAAGCGGATCGACGGTGAAGAAGAAACGCCGCGGCTCGATCTGATAATCCTCGATATCACGCGTCTGCTGCCGTACCGTGCGGTCGCCGACGACGAACTCGACGTCATCGACGACGTTCCCCTTTTGTTGCGCGGCGATGGCGGCAAATCGCATTGGCCCCGCGTGTCCGATGGCCTGGACGCCATAGTTGCCGCTCGGAATGCCCGACGTCAGGAACCGCGACGGCGGAGGCGCGAACGAGACGTTCCCCACCTCGAGCCGCTCGAGGAACGACCGCGCCGGCCCCTCGTACCGCACCGAGATATTGTTCGAGGCGTCGAACTCCCGCTGGGTGTCGTAGTCGACGTCGACGTGGATGCGGTCGGCGACCGTCCCGCGCGTCACGAGGTTGAACTGGAAGTCGAACGCGGGCTGGAACGTGCCCCGGCAACGAAAACCGCTGGAGAAGAGCTGGATCGACCCGCATCGGTCGTTGCGCACCTGCTCGCCCTTGGCCTCGAGGCGGGAGCTGAGGCGGAGGTCGAGGTTCTCGAATCCCGGCGGCAGCGGCGAGACCCGGGGGGTCGTGTCGCCCGGCGCGCGAATGGTGTCGCGGGCAGTCGTGTCCCGGCGGATCGTGTCGGACGGCGGGCGTCGCGTCGTGTCCTGAACGGCTACCCCCGCTACCATATTCATCCTCGCGACCGCCCTCACGGTTCCCCGGGCCCAGGCCAGCGATGGGAAGAGGCTCAGGGCGATGAAGAAGCCGGCGAGGAGGACGCGCACCAAATGGCGTAACGAGGGTACCAGCGTTTGCGAGCGAGGCGGGACCGGGATTCGGAGGGACGCTCACACCGCGCCGGACCTTGAATTCACCGTCTGGGCGGGTGGAATATTCTGGCTGCCCTACGGCCTTCTACGACAGGGGTTGAGCCAGGTTCCCCGCGGTCGGTCCGCCTCGTCAGTGGTAGTCCCGGCCAACCACCCCGAGTTCCAAGCGAACTGATCGCTCCCACGTGAAGATAATCAACAAGTATGTGATGCGAGAGCACGTCGGGCCGCTCGTCTTCGCCCTGACCGCTCTCACGTCGCTTCTCCTCCTGAACTACATCGCCAAGCGGTTCGGCGACCTCGTCGGGAAGGGGCTTGGCTGGAACGTGATCGGAGAGTTCTTCCTGCTCTCGCTTCCGTTCACGATCGCCATGACCCTTCCCATGGCGGTGCTCGTCTCGACCCTTTACGCCTTCAGCCGCCTCGCCGCCGAGAACGAGATCACGGCGCTCAAGGCGAGCGGCATCGGGATGACCCGCGTCATGATCCCGGTCCTGTTCGGTGCGACGGGGATCGCGGCGTTCATGCTGTTCTTCAACGATCAGGTGCTCCCGCGCGCGAACCACCGCCTCAGCACCCTCCAGCAGGACATCGCCCGGAAGAAGCCGACGTTCGCCCTGCGGTCCCAGGTCATGAACGAGGTATCGCCCGGCAAGCTGACGCTCGAGGCGGACTACATCGATCAGTCGGCCGCCAAGCTGCGCATGGTGACGATCTATGACATGTCGGACCCGATCCGGCGCCGGACGATCTATGCCGACAGCGGCCACATGGCGCTCGCAGGCGATGACCTGATCCTGACGCTGTATGACGGGCACATGCAGGAGGTCCCGAAGAACGACCCCACGCAGCTGCAGCGCCTCTTCTTCGACATCGACCGGGTACGCGTCCGCGCGGTCGCGAACAGTCTCACGCGGTCCGACAGCACGAACCGGTACAAGGGCGACCGCGAGATGTCGGTCTGCGAGATGCAGAAGCAGCATGACCTCTACGAGCGCGACCTCGCGGTGGCGCGGTACCTCCTGGAGCGGAGCGTCGTCGACGCGACGCGCGAGCTCGCGACCGGGATCCGACCACCGCCCATGCCGACGACATCGTCCGTGCCACCGTCCGCCGGCTTGAGCGAGTCGAGCTCGCAGGTCGGGCACACCGTCGTGCCCGAGGGGTTCGTCCCGCCGCAGCACTGGTCCGTCGGACGCGCGTACTGCGCAGGCCTGGCGAAGCTGTCCGAGCTCCAGCTCCCGTCGTTCGTGCGCAGCGCCAATGCCGCGGAGGTGAGCTCGCAGCAGCCGACTCCGAGGGCCGCGCAGGACACGACGCGGAGAGCGGCGCAGGACAGCGGCCGGACGCGCCGTCGCATTCTCATGAGCGGCTCAGCGGCGCCTCCGCCCGTCCGCGCACCAGCCCCAGCTCCGACGCCCGCGACGTCGATGCCAGCCCCGGCGTCGGACACGACGGCTGCCGCGGCCGGTACCGGGGGGCCCGGCACCCCGCCGGTCATCGGGACGCCAGCGTACCGGTCCACCGGAGCCGACCCCGGCGTCGCCGGGCAGGCCGCGGCGTTGATCGAAGCCGCGCGAAGCCGCATGCTCGAGAACCGAACCTCGATGAACCGGTACGGCGTGGAGATCCACAAGAAGTTCGCGCTGTCGGCCGCGTGCATCGTGTTCGTGCTCATCGGGGCGCCCATCGCGCTCAGATTCCCGCGCGGCGGCGTGGGCCTCGTGATCGGCGTGAGTCTCGTCGTGTTCGCGATCTATTACGTCGGGCTCATTGCCGGTGAGTCGCTCGCGGACCGGGCGTTCCTGACGCCGTTCTGGGCCATGTGGGCGGCCAACGTGATCCTCACGGCCGTCGGCATCCTGCTCATGATCCGGATGGGTCGCGAAGGGGCGACATCCCGCGGCGGGGATCTCACGGAGTTCACGGACGCGATCCGCGCCTACCTGGCCCGGCTGGGGCGCAGGTTCGGGCTGCCGCTCGAGCGCCGGCATAAGGTGGCGTGATGCTGCGACGGCTCCTCCACCCGCTCGATCGGTACGTCCTGTCGGAGTTCTGGAAGATCTACGTGATGACGGCGCTGGGATTCCCGGTACTCCTCATCATCATCGATCTGACGGACAACCTCGACAAGTACCTCAACCGGCAGCTGCCGCGCTCGCAGATCGCGCTCAGCTACCTCTATTTCATCCCGGACTCGATGTTCCTCGTGATGCCGGCCGCGGTGTTGTTCGCGACCGTCTTCTCGATCGGATCGCTGACCCGCCATTCCGAGATCACGGCGGCGAAGGCGTCGGGGATCAGCTTCCACCGCCTAACGCTGTCGATCTACATCGGCGCCGTCGTCGCCGCCGGGCTCGCCCTGGCGCTCGGTGAGCTCGTCCCGATCACGAACGCCAGGCGGGCCGAGTTGCTCGAAGAGAAGAAATTTCAACCCGGGACGGACCGCTACAACTTCGCTTACGCCGCCGAGGAAGGCCGCGTGTACAAGATCAGCTCCCTCAACGCCGAAAAGGGCCGGCTCGAGGGGCTGGAGATCGAGCGGAAGGGCACCGGCGAGGAGTTCCCTACGTACGTCCTCACCGCGGACCTCGGCGACTGGCAGCGGCCGCGCGGCACCTGGGCGCTCTCGAACGGCGTCATGCACGTCATTCCGTCGGACACGCTCGCGGACATCACGTTCGCGTTCGACTCGCTGTACGATCGCGGCATGCGCGAAGAGCCAATGCAGCTCCTCGCGACACCCAAGGCGCCGCAGGAGATGGGCTATCGGGACCTGAGCCGCTACATTGCAGCGCTCGAGCGCTCGGGCGGCGACGCGAACGAGCTGCGGGTCGAGCGCGCGCTCAAGCTCGCCGTTCCCATCACCTGCATCATCATTGCCCTCTTCGGTGCACCCCTCGCAACGAGCACGCAACGCGGCGGGGCCGCGTACGGCATCGGCATCAGCCTCGCGACGACCGTGATCTTCCTCATGCTCATTCAGCTGACGAAGGCGGTTGGCGGTAAGGGAATCGTGACGCCGGAGATCGCGGCGTGGACACCAAACGTCGTGTTCGCCCTGATTGGGCTGGTGATGCTCGCGCGGGTACGCACATGAGGGTGGGCGCCGTCCCGCCCGTTCGAGCGGGAACCGGGCGGGTGCCCAGCGTAGCCGGGCGGGGGGAACCGGGAACGGGAGTTTTCGTCGAGAGCAGTTCCGGTTCCCTGTTCCCCGTTCCCGGTTCCCGATGACTTTTGGCGCGCCGTACGAACACCGCCCAACCGAGGCGTATCCCGTCATGCAGCGGACGGGGATCGTCTTTTTCCGGAACGTCGCGCGCGTGGGGCGCGGCATCTTCGCCGGGATCGGCCAGCGTGGCTTCTTCCTCCGTGACGTCGGGCGCGCGTTCGGGGAGCCCGCCACGTGGGCGCGCGAGACCATGCGGCAGATGCGGAACATCGGGGTGGACTCGGTACCGCTTGTCATCATCGTCGCCGGATTTCTCGGCGCCGTAACGGCGTTCCAGGCGTTCTACCAGCTTTTCGCAGGCGTGCAGCTCTCGGTGCTCGGCCTGCTCGTTCGCGGCAGCATCGTGCTCGAGCTCGGGCCGCTCCTCACGGCGCTCGTGCTCACCGGCCGCGTCGGCGCGCGCATGACGGCGGAGATCGGCACGATGCGCGTGACCGAGCAGATCGACGCACTCGAGACGCTCGCGTACGACCCGATCGCTTACCTCGTCGTCCCTCGGCTGCTCGCGGCGCTGCTCATGCTTCCGGTGCTCACGATCATCGCGAACGCGACAGCGATCGTCAGCGCATGGCTCACGCTGATTACCGCGACCACCGCCACGACGAACGATTATGTGACCGGATTGCGACTCAGCTTCACCCCCTTTCAGGTCATCTACAGCGCGATCAAGGCCGTGTGCTTCGGTGGGGCGATCGCCGTGGTGTGCTCCTACGAGGGCTATGTTACGGCAGCCGGCGCCGAGGGGGTTGGTCGGTCGACCGCGAAGGCAGTCGTGATCGCGTCGACGTCGATCCTCGTCCTCGATGCCATCGTGGCTGCCATGTTCGCACAGTTCATCGCAGCCTGATTGTCATTCCGAGGGGAGCGCGCGCGGAGCGCACGCGCAGTCGAGGAATCGCCGTCGTCCCGGTCGAGGGGTGCTCTACCACCGCTACCAGCGCCCCTCCGATGCCTCGACTGCGCCGCCTTCGGCGGCTCCGCTCGGAATGACCCAACCGCCCCTTCCCTATGAAGAGACGCGACGAAGTGCTCGTCGGAATCCTGCTGACGATCGGTGTCGTCGTCGGCGTGCTCGGCACCATCTGGCTCGTGCGCGGCGGGTTCTCGCGGGGCTATCCCCTCTTTGCCCGGTTTGCGTGGGGCGCCGGCGTGAAGCAGGGGCAGCCGGTCCGCCTCGCGGGCGTGCAGATCGGCGTCGTGTCGGGGGTCGAGCTCGACCCGCGCGGCACGATCCTCGTGCACATGAGCATCGAGGACGAGTACCGCGTCCCGCGAAACTCCAAGGCCGCCGTGGTCCCGGTGGGCATCTTCGGGGACCAGGAGATCGCGCTCGTGCCTGACGAGCCGAGCATGGTGTTCTTCAGTGAGGGCGACAGCGTGCCGCCAGCGCCGCCGAAGGCGGGACTCCCCGAGCTCACCGCGCGCGCGGACACGATCTCGAAGCGGCTCGACGACGTGGCGAAGACGGTGCAGCTCGAGCTCGTGCAGGGCGGTGGCATCGCCGATCTCCGGAAGACGCTCGCGGCAACGAACGCCCTCGCGCGGCAGCTCGGCACGATCGCCGCGGAGCAGTCGCGTCAGCTCACGCTCACCATGACGCGGCTCCGGAATACTACGGCAGCGCTCGACTCGGCACAGCTCGACTCCACGGTCCGCAACCTCCGGCAGACGACGCAGAACCTGGCGACGTTCACGGATTCGCTCACGAGCACGGCCACGGCGCTGACGGCGGTGCTGTCCAAGGCCAACCAGGGTGATGGAACGTTAGGCAAGCTGCTGAACGACCCCGGCCTGTATTACGACCTCCGTCGTCTGTCCACTCGGCTGGATTCCCTGACGCTCGATTTCAAGCGGAATCCGCGGCGGTACATCAATCTCGAGATATTCTAGAACTGCAGCTATCAGCTATCAGCAATACAAGGATGCGTTAGGGGTCAGAGTCCTAACGCATCCTTTTGTCTCGTCGCGCCATCGGGCGGACGCGGAGGACGCGGCAGGGGCGGACGCGGGAAGGGCTGCGGACGACGGCTCGAGTACCCTCGGGTCGTTCGTGGCGGGGCCGGTCGGAACTACGATGACGCGGAACAAGCCGAAACGGCCCGATGACGGCTCTGCACCGACGCCGCGTGCGCGAGGCCGCGCAGCTTCGGCATCCAGAACGGAGGGGGAACGGATGAGGGGATGAGAAGATGAGGGGGATCGCTCCCCGCCCGGGACGCGCCCTCGCCCCAGAGCCGTGAAGTGAGGGGGACCTGCTCACCGAGCGAGCGGCGTCCCTCGCGGGCCGTTCCCCCTTCAGTCACGTTCCGGCGAGCGGAGCCTTGACCTACGTGGGATGATGTCGCTCATCCCCTCATCCCCTCATCCCCTCATCCGTTTCAACCCTCCGTTCTGGATGCCTGACGTGGCCGCGAGACCCCGTCCCCTCATCCGGCCGTTTCCGCGTCATCGCCGTTCCGAAAGGTCCGGGCGCACCGGACCGGAAGGGTGGGAGATGTTGTCCGCGGCTTTTTCAGCGTCCGCCCGATGGCGCGACGCATTGAAACGATGCGTTAGGACTCTGACCCCTAGTGCGCCTAGTGCGTCAGCTAACAGCTGGTTGCCTGCCGTCCTAGAACGAATACTTCAGCGTCAACTGCATCTGGTAGAAGTTGGACGCGAGCGTCTGCTGCGTCGCGAAGGCGCCCTGCCTCAAGACGGTGGAGTTGAACGAGAACCGGTTCTGCGACTGGTCGAGCGGTCCTGCCGTACGGCCCCGGAGCTGCAGCACCCGCTGATCCGGGAAGGTCGGGCTCAACACCGGCAACTCCACCTGCCCCCATTCATCGTTCAGCAGGTTCGCGAAGTTGAAGATGTCCAGCTGTACGGTGATCCGCTGGCCCCGGATCTCGGGCAGCGATTGACGGAGCGACACATCGATCTTCTGTGACCACGGCGTTCGGCACGAGTTCCGTTCCATGATCTTCCCGCGCTGCTCGTTGAGGCACTCGTTGTCCGAGATGAAGCGATCGAAGGCCTGCGCCTGCTCGGCTGCCGTGATCAGGTCATCGCCCGACCCCTGGTCCACGAACACGATCTCGTTGGGATCGGTGGCGTCGCGCGGGATGTAGAGCGGGTCATTACCATTGTACCCGTCGCCGTTGAGATCGCCGTTGGCGACGTACGTCATCGGGCTACCCGAGTTGCCGTTGTAGTACACCGACAGCTCGGTCGTCTTCCACGGCGCCGTCACGGTTCCGTACAGCGACAGCCGATGCGGTCGCGAGAACACCGACTCGGTCAGTGGCAAGTCACTCTCGAGACCGGAGTACTGCGTGCCGTTTCGCCAGTTCGAGATGGCGCGGTCAGACGTGAGGCTCTGCAGGTCGAACGACTGCATATACGTGTACGACACGCCGGCGTTCACCAGCTCACCGAACCGGCGGCGGAGCCCCGTGCTGAGCGAGTAGCTGTAGTCTTTCGACTGGTTCGTCACCTGGATCACGCCTTCGCTCAGACCGCTGAGCACGCGCTGGTTCGTGTTGGTGACGCTGCCCGTGGCGCTGATCGTATCGGCGTACAGGATCCGGCCGTTGATGTCGCGGTAGGGCTGGCCGCCGACCAGGCGCGGCCCGCGGAGGTTCACATCGCGAACGAGCACGCCGTTGATCGCCTTTCGGTACAGCCCCTCGAATGTGAACGTCGTGTTCCACGGCAGCCGATGGTCGAACCCGATCGACGCCGAGAAGTTCTGCGGATACTTGAAGTCCTCGTCGTTCACGT
>DASURJ010001107.1:0-10348 GCA_036280115.1 Gemmatimonadaceae bacterium | reverse complement strand
TCAGCGAGTTCGGTCTGCCCACCTACCGCCGCGACGGCCGCAGCGAGCAGAGCGCCTGCAGGGAGCGCCGCTCGCTGCTTGTCGAAGAGGATGCGGCGGCCGCATACACGGCGAGGGCGCTCGAGGCGCTTCGTCGCGCCGGCTGTCTCGGTGCGATGCTCTGGTGCTATTCCGACTATGACGCAGCGCTCTGGGAGAGCCCGCCTCTCGATCTCGCTCCGCACGAGCGCACCTTCGGCCTGTGGCGAGTCGATGGCTCACCGAAACCGTCGGTGGCGGCCGTGGAGGCGTTCGTCGGCGCCGAACGCTGCCCCGCCGGGCACGCCGACGCGTGGATCGACATCGACCGGGAGGAGTTCATTCTCACCCCGCGCGCACAACTGCCCCGTTTGTACCGCCGCTATCGGGAGCAGCCGCGAGCCGAAGCCGCGACCTCCAGCGTGACGGACTGAGTACATGCGTCTACGGTGGCGGTAACAACGACCGGAGGACGCATGGCGACGAAGAAGCAGAAGGCGCGAGCGGCGGCTGCAGGCAAGGAGATTCCCGCGAAGCCGAAACCGAAAAAGAAGACCTCACGCGGGAAGTAGCTGCGTCGCGGCTGACGGCAGAGCGTGTCGAGGTGGACGTTGCTCACGCCGCGCGAGGTCGCGGGTGCTGCCGCCGCGTCAGGATGCGTTGGGGCATCGATCGCGCTGGCGGTACCGCCGAGTCGACCGAAAGGGAGTACCTTTAGGTGACTGGCCCCGCACAAAGGTTCCGGCCCGAGCCCGCAACCCACCAACGCGCGACGCGCGCGAGGCGAGGAGCTTTCGGCGAACGGATCTCTGCGGGGTCAGCATTTTGTGTCGCTCATGCCTCTGGCGGCGTGTCCAGGATTGCGTCGAGGAGGTCGCGGAGTTGTGCCGTGGCGAGGCAGATGGAGCTGTCGGCGGCGCCGTAGTAGAGGCGGACCTCGTCGCTGTCGGGCTCGTGGAGGAGTCCGCAGGGGAAGACGACGTTGGGCACGTCGCCGGTTCGCTCGTAGTCCGCGAGCGGGGCGAGGATCCAGGTGGGGAGGCGTCGCAGGACGCGTGTCGGCTCGTCGAGGTCGAGCAGTGCCAGGCCGACGCGGTACATGTCGCCGGCCACGGTGTCCTTCACGCCGTGGTAGAGGAGCAGCCAGCCGTGCTCGGTGAGGAGCGGTGGCGGTCCGATGCCGATCCGCAGCGAGTCCCACCAGGCGCCGGCGCGCGGTTGGAGCACTTGTTCGGGGGCGCTCCAGCTGACGAGGTCGGCGGAGCGGGAGAGGAGGATCTCGCCGTGCGCGCCCCCGAACTGGGTCTTGGGCCGGTGCAGGAGCACCCAGCGGCCGTCGATGCGATGCGGAAGGAGCGCGGCGTTCTTGTCCTCGGGGTGCCTGACGACGCCGTAGCGCTCGACTGTGCGGAAGTCCGCGGTCGTGGCGAGAAAGACGGCCGGTCCGGCCGGGCCGTAGGCGGTGCAGGTGATCACCCAGCGGCTGAGCTCCTCGACCCAGACGACGCGGGGATCCTCGAAACCCCATTGCTCGCTTGCGGTCTTGTTGTCGGGTGCGAGCAGGGGCTCGGGCTGGATTGACCAGCCGTCGAAGCCATTCGTGGAGCGGGCGACGGTGAGGTGTGAGATCCCGCGGCGGTCTTCGACGCGGGCGAGGAGCACTGTTTCGCCGTCGATTGCGGCGGCCGCCGGGTTGAAGACGGCGTTCACCGAGTAGGGCCAGTCGTCGGCTGTCAGGATCGGGTTGCGCGGGTGGCGCGCGAAGAGCTCGCGCTTGCTCATGCCGCAGCCGCTTCGAGTGTCCGCTCGCGGGAGCTTGCGCGTACGCCGGCGGCGTCAAGGAGAAGCGCGGCGTGGTGGAAGGCGAGTGTCGACTCGGCGCCTTCGTTGTCGTTTAGCGCGTCGCGTCCGAGCCCGTCGCTGCAGCCGCCGGTCGCGAAGTCGTAGAGCGGTCTCTGCAGGCGGTTGCGGCCGAGGAACCACTCGAAAGCCTTGATCGCCCGGACCCCGTGCTCCGCTGCGCCGGTGACGGCGAAGGCGCTCAGCTCGGCTTCAACGATCGCGGCGGCGTCGAGAGGCTGCTCATCGCCTCCGCCCGGTGCACCCTCACCTCGGCGACGCCCATGATGGCCCGGGAGCCTGAGCGCGTCTGCGTTGAGTCCGCACTCATCGCCGAGCCAGTGCAGCGACTCGAGGCCAAGCTCGGCCAGCTCCGGCCGGTCGAGCGCGTTGCCGCCGATGAGGAGTGCCTGCGAGAGTCGTGCGTTGTCATAGCTGAGCTCATCTTCGAACCAGCACCAGTCCTCGGAGCAGGTGCGCTGGTAGGCGTCAGCAAGCTGCTCGACGAGCCGCTCGAGCAGCCGATGGGCGATCGGCTCGAGCCGGTCGGCGTCGAGGCGGGAGAGACCGAGCACCGTGTAGGCGGCCGTTCGCAGCGAGACGTCGCCGGTGAGTGTGCCGACGAGCCTGTCGAGGAGGTCGCCCGCCGGTCGCACGACCGCCGGAACCCACGCTGTGGCCAAGATGTCGCCGAGCGCCCAGACGGAGCGACCGACATGGTCGCCGACATGCGGCTCATCGAGCCAACGACGGTCGTACCCCATGAAGTTGCGCATCCCACCCTCCTCAGTAGCCGCGTGAAGGAAGGCGAGAGCACGGTAGAGACTCGATGTCCAGACTTGTTCGTCACCGCGGCGTGCAAGTGCGAGCGAGACCACCGCGAGTCGAGCGACATCGTCGACGCAGTAGCCGCTGTCGCGGTTGGGAATGATGCCGTGCGCGTGCTGCACGATGCCGACGTCGTCGGCGAGCGTGAGCAGATGGTCGGTGCGCAAGCTCGTCAGGTGCAGGTCGGCGACCCCTGCCGGCCGCCGCCGCGGCGCGAGCTCGTAGGCTTCCTGCAAGACACAAGCAGTTGCCTCGGCGACGGCCGGCCACGCTAGCGTCGAGCCGATCCGCTGTGCCTCGACGCGCGCCGCCATGAGCGCGTCCGGCTGCTCGACGTAGCTGCAGACCGCATCGGCGAGAGCTTCCGAGTCCCGGAAGGGCACGAGGAGCCCGGCGCCCGAGGCGAGCATGTCCTGCGCGTACCAGTAGGGGGTCGACACGATCGCGCAGCCGGCGGCGATCGCGAACGTCAGCGCGCCCGAGGCAATCTGCTCCCGGTTGCTGTACGGCGTCAGGAACACATCGGTTGCGGCGAGCAGGTCGGAGAGCTCGTCGACCGTCAGGAACCGATCGTCGAACTCGACGTGCGCGCCGAGCCCGAGCTCGAGCACGCGCCGCTCGAGCATCAGCCGGTACCGCTCACCCTCCCGATGTTCGACCTCCGGATGCGTGCGCCCGGCGATCGTGTAGACGATCTCCGGATGCCGCTCGATCATCGCCGGTAGCGCGTCGATCACCGTCTCGAGCCCTTTGCCAGGTGAGATCAGACCGAATGTGGAAAGCTGGAAAGCGTCGCGGGAGGCAGACGCGCCGGACGCGAGCTCTTCGCGGTCGCGTGCCGCACGTGCGGTGATACGCGCCGGCGCCCCGTGCGGCACGACGCGCACCTTCTCCTCCGGGCAGGCGCCCGAGTCGACGAGCAGTCGGAGTGCCGTGTCCGTCATCACGATCACAAGCTCCGCTTCGGTACACAGTTCAGTCAGCACCTCCGCTTGGTGCGGCGTCGGTTCGGACAGCACCGTGTGCAGGGTCACCACGAGCGGCTGCGCCAGCTCCTGAGCGAACGACAGCACGTACTCCCCGTCAGGGCCGCCGAAGATCCCGTACTCGTGTTGCAGTAGCACGACGTCGACGTCGAGACGGCCGAGCATCCGGGCAGTCCGGACGTAGTCGCCACGCACAGCCTGCGCAATCGTTGCAAGCAGTCCCCTCCGCTGCGGGCTTGAGGGTTCGTGCACGACGGCGACGAGATCGGCGGCGGTGACCACTCCCGTTCCGGTCAGCGTCGCTCGCAGATCGGCTGCGAAGGTGCCAATCCCGCAGGCACGGGGCGGAAAGGTGGAGACGATCGCCGTCCGCACGCGCTAGCCCTCGAGCCGTGTCATTCGCTGCGGCTGCTGCAGTCCGCCCCGCACCGACGTCGGCGTACGAAACCTCCCGTTGGACGCCGAACGAAGCCGGTCGAGAACCCGCTTCAGGCCCTTCCTCATGATGTCGCTCCCTCTCGCGACTCCCCCGAAACGGCAAACGGCGGGCTCGTGCGGGAGTCAGAACACGGGGACGCTGACCACACGGTAGCGCAACCTGGATCCGCATCAGCTCGCTGACATCACCGTACCGGCGTCGCAAGGCGCGCACCGGCGGGCGTGCGCAGACAGACCTACGCCGCCGCCGAGGCGGGGACTGTCCGCTCGAGTTCCCTTGCCTTCGCGGCAGCCTCACACGCCGCGCCGCATCTTGGCGCGAGTGACGAGCTATGATGAGTGTGCGCGTAGACCTTGCGCGGAAGCCGTTGAGGCTGCCGCTTCTCCTCTCCGACTTGCACACCGGGCCTGGGTGCAGGGAAGCACGTGCCGTTGCGGGCTTCCAACCTGACGCGGGAAGTGCCCGTGGTCTTGTGAGAGGAGGAGTCATGGTCGAGTCAATGCGCAAGCATGGGCCGTTCGACTTCCGCTATCCGGTGCGGCCGAAAATTGCCACGCCCGTCTGGGAGCTCCAACGAGATCGGGATGGACCCGGCAGGCTCGCCTGGTCCGTCTTCCTGGCGCGCTTCTTCCCGAACCGCCGGCGGCACGATTTCGAGGCGCTGGCCGCGTACGAGGCGTACAGAAACGCGCTTGATCGAGTGGCCTTGTCGCAGGGCTCCCCGCCACGGGCGGTCGCCTTCGCCAAGGGCAGAACGGCAGAACGTCGCCTCGTCAGCTCTCCACCACATGCGAAGCGCGTCCTGGTGGCGTCGTGCGCCGTGGTGGCCGCTGGGACAGCTTCTCCGTCGCCGGCGCTGGCGGCCTGGGAGTCGGACGGAGGCAGCGTGGAACGCGACTCCGATTGACGACTCCGACTGATGCGCCAGAGCTGTGGCGAGTAGCGGCAGGGGCGTCCGGCGATCGGAGAGGAAGATAGGAGAGGCCACGAAGCGGATCTTTGACTTCTTGCGGAGCCGCAATGCGCGCATGGCGTGTCCGTTCTGTGGCGGTGAGGACTGGCATGGCTGGGACGAGCGCGTCGGGCTCGAGCACGTCACCGGCAGCGCCACGGTCGACCGCGGCACGGAGGCATTCCCGCTCACCTGTGCGAATTGCGGCTTCATCCGGCTCCAGTCGGCCCACGTGCTCGACGATCCGCGCGCCCCCAGGCCGAGCCCACCGCGCGCGTGACGAGTCGGCTCGTCCAGACCGTGCCGCCCGAGGCTGCTGAACGGGTGTCCTTGGCAGCCGGTGGCGTCGGTGTTTTCGAGATTCCCGGCCTACCGGCGGGCGTCCTTGCGCCGGCGTTGCGGCGCACGGGGTTTGCGTACCTCGCCGTGTTCGCCATGGCGGCGGTCGGGGCTGGCCTGGTTCGGACGGTCACCACGACCTACCTGCCTCTACTGCTCGCCGACATCAGGGAGGCGCCGGGGTTGATTGGACTGGTGATGATGGTGAACTCGGCTGCCGGTTTCGCGGTCCCGTTGCTGGTCGGTCGCTGGAGCGACCGGCGGCACACGGCACGGCATGGCCGGCGGCCGTTCATCGTCGGCGGCGCGCTGCTCGCCGCGTGTGGCCTCTCGGCGGCCGCCGTCGGTCACGGCACGTCGTTCCTCGTGCTCGCACTCGCAGGGACAGTTGCCTACGTCGGCGTCAACGTCGTCACCACTGCCCACCGCGCGCTCGTCCACGATTGCTTCGAAGGAGGGCAGTACGCCCGCGGGAATGGCGCGCAGGAAGTCGCCATGCTGATTGGCGGCCTGATCGGGCTCGCGGTCGGAGGTCTGCTCACGACGCTGGCGCCGTGGGCGCCGTTCGTGCTCGCGGCGGTGGGGATGCCGCTACTCGCCTGGCCGACGGTGCGCTGGCTTCCGGTGACGGTACCGCGCGGGCGTAAACGGGGCGTGTCGCCTCCATTCCGTTTCTACGCCGCCGCGCTGACCCGGCCGGGCGTGCGTGCGTTGCTGGCGGCCGAGGTCTTGTGGGTGATCGGGTATGCAGCGCTGCCGGTCTTCTTCATCCTCTACGCACAGCGCGTGCTCAACCTCGACGCGGCGCGCGCCTCGCTCTGGCTCGCCGCGTTCGCGGTTGTAGCCGGCGCGGTCATGTCAGCCGCAGGCTACGTCCAGCAGCCCCGGCTGCACAAGCCGTTCCTGGCGCTTGGGGTGCTGTTGATGGGGACGGGCTTCCTCGCGGCCGGCGTGTTCACGAGCCTGCTGTGGGTATCGGTGGCATGCGCCCTGGCGGCCGTCGGCTTCGGTCTCGTCTCGACGCTCGGCTTTTCCCTCTTCGCCGCGCTAATCCCGCGCGGCGAGGCCGGCGGCTACACGGCCATTTACTACTCGCTCCGCGCGGCGGCGTCGGCGCTGGCGGTCCCCGTGGCCGGTGTGGCGATCGCGTCCAGCGGCAGCTACCGCTCGCTCTTCCTGCTCGGCGGTGCCGCCACTCTTGCAGCACTCGTCCCGCTCTCCTTGTCGCCAAGCCCCGAAGAGGGGGCACGGCTGACGCGCGCGCTGCCCTAGTCGTGACAGGAGGGACAGCGCTCGGCTGCTCTGCGGGCTGAAGCGCTGGCCCCGCCACAACAGGCACCGGTTTCGTGCGAAGCGATTCGGCCCATCGTTTCCCGACGCGGCCGAGAGGCGGCTACGATCGCAGTGCGCACCGAGCTATCGCTCGGGGATAGGAGTCCGCGGTGGCGGAGGATGTGAAGTGCCCGGCTTGTGGTGAGGCGACCGCCGCCCCCAGGTGCATTTTCTGCGGGGCCGAGCTTCCGGCCGCGGCGGTTGATCTCCTGGGTGACGCCGTCGCGAGTGACCTCGACCAAGGAGCGAGCGAGCGGGACCAGACCGCGAGTGATCAGGATCAGACGTGGTCGGATCACGACCAAACGGCGAGTGAGCGCGATCAACGAAGCTCGGATGAGGATCAGCACGCCGCCGACGATGATTTCGCGGCCGGCGGCAACGCGGTCACGTACCGCAGAAGCACATTGGCGCGGGAGCAGACTGGCCGGGATCGTGGCGCCGTTTCCGCGGCGCGTGCCGAGAGTGGCGCGGCGAGGCTAGCGGCAGCGGACGACCGTGATCGCGCGGCGGAGCTTCGTGACCGTGGTGCGAAGGGTCGTGATGCGCTCGCTCGTCTGCACGATCTTCAGAACGACGCGGATGCGACCCGGGAGGACATCCTTCTGCGCGCCGAACGTGACAGGGCACGGGCCGCGGCAGATCGAGCCAAGGCGGCCGACGATCGGAAGCGGGCGGCGGCCGACCGGGAGGAGTCAGCCCGTGAACGCGCCGAGGCGATTCTGGAGCGCACGAGATATGCAGAGAACTTGCGGCTCGCGGCGACGGACGACTTGACGGGCGCGCGCACGCGCAGGTTCGGGCTCGAGGAAGTGTCGCGTGAGCTCGAGCGTGCGCGCCGCACGGGCGCCAGCCTCGTGCTCGCGTTCGTCGACGTGGACGGCTTGAAAGCCGTCAACGATCGTCGAGGTCATCGTGCGGGCGACACGCTGCTGCGGCTCATCGGCGAGACCGTTCGCGCGAATGTCCGCCCTTACGACGTGATCGTGCGCTACGGAGGCGACGAGCTGCTCTGTGGGATGCCGAACCTCACCATTCGAGAGGCCAGAGCGCGCTTCGAGACGATCGCCGACGCACTGGCGGCGGCGGACCCGCGCTGCTCCGTCACGTTTGGCCTGGCCGAGGCGGAGCCCGCCGATAGCCTCGAAGAACTCATCGATCGCGCCGATGCCGACTTGCTCGAGGCGCGAAACTCACGAACGACTGACAGCTGACCCGACCCTGGGGAGGTCCCGTCGCAAGCGGCAGCCGCGAGCCCCGCCCTCGGGCCAGTGTCGCATGCGCGCTCGTCACCTCCCTCCCCCGGCACGGTGACGACGACTTTTCCTCGAGCGTGTCCCTCTGCGAGATAGCGGAGCGCCTCAGGGGTCTCGCGCAGCGCATACGCCCGATGGCGGCGCAGATGATCCTGACCGCCCCCGGGCTTGGTCCATCCTATTGAGGGTCTGCTCGAATTTGTGCGATTTGTGACAGTCTGTGATAGTCTTGGTTGTTGGCACTCTCGGTAGCCGAGTGCCAGATCCTTTTTAGTCAGAGACCGACCGAAAGTGTCTGGGAGGCGTTTTTATGAACTTGCAACCGCTCGGTGACCGGTTGATCGTGGAGGTGCTCGAGGAAGAGGAGATCACGGTCAGCGGCATTGTGTTGCCGGACACGGCGCGGGAGAAGCCGCAGCGCGGCAAGGTCCTGTCGGTCGGTCCCGGCCCGCGTGACGAGGACGGGGAGTACATCAAGATGGACGTGGAGGAGGGTGACGAGATCATCTTCTCCAAGTACGGGGGCACCGAGATCAAGCTCGGCGCCGACGAGGTCCTGATCCTGCGCGAGTCGGATGTGCTCGCCAAGGTCGTATCCACGGGTGGCAAGGGCAAGCGCAAGCTCGCCGGCGCCGCTGCCTAGCTCTTTCGCTCAGGAGGAACGAGAACCCATGGCTCACAAGGAGTTGAAGTTCAACGAGGACGCGCGTCGCGCGCTCGAGCGGGGCGTCAACACCCTCGCCGACGCGGTGAAGGTGACGCTCGGCCCGAAGGGCCGCTACGTCGTCCTCGACAAGAAGTTCGGGGCGCCGACGATCACGAACGACGGCGTCACGATCGCACGTGAGATCGAGGTCGAGGATGCGTTCGAGAATCAGGGCGCGCAGCTCGTCCGCGAGGTCGCGACCGCGACCAACGACGTGGCTGGTGACGGCACGACGACCGCGACGGTGCTCGCCCAGGCGATCGTCCGGGAGGGTCTCAAGAACGTCGCCGCGGGCGCCAACCCGATGGGCCTCAAGCGGGGCATCGAGAAGGCCGTCGAGGGCGTCGTCGAGGATCTCAAGAAGCAGTCGACGGAGGTGTCCGGCAAGGAGGACATCGCCCGCGTCGCGACCATCTCCTCGCGCGAGCGGGAGATCGGCGATGTGATCGCGGACGCGATCGAGAAGGTCGGGAAGGACGGCGTCGTGAATGTCGAGGAGGGTCAGACGTTTGGTCTCGACCTCGAGTTCTCGGAGGGCATGCAGTTCGACAAGGGGTACCTGTCCCCGTACATGATCACCGACGCGGAGCGCATGGAGGCGGTCCTCGACGAGCCGTATGTACTCATCGCCAACCAGAAGATCGGCGCCGTCAAGGACCTCCTGCCCGTGCTTGAGCAGGTGATCCAGGCCGGCAAGCCGCTGCTGATCGTGGCCGAGGACGTCGAGGGCGAGGCGCTCGCGACCGTCGTCGTCAACAAGCTCCGCGGCGTCTTCACCGCCGTCGCTGTCAAGGCGCCGGGCTTCGGTGACCGCCGCAAGCGGATGCTCGAGGACATCGCGATCCTCACCGGCGGCGAGGTGATCACCGAGGAGATGGGGCTCAAGCTCGAGAACACGAAGCTCTCGCAGCTCGGCAGGGCCCGCAAGATCGTGATCGACAAGGACTCGACCACGATCGTGGACGGGGCCGGCGACTCCGAGGCGATCAAGGCCCGCATCAAGCAGCTCAAGTCGGAGGTCGAGAACACCGATTCCGACTTCGACCGCGAGAAGCTCCAGGAGCGCCTCGCGAAGCTGTCGGGCGGCGTTGCGGTCGTCAAGGTCGGCGCCGCGACCGAGACCGAGATGAAAGAGAAGAAGCACCGCGTCGAGGACGCGCTGCAGGCGACCCGGGCCGCCCTCGAAGAGGGCATCGTCGCCGGCGGCGGCGTCTCACTCCTCAGTGCAGCCAAGGCGATCAAGCTCGACACGCTCGACGGTGACGAGCGCACCGGCGCGTCGATCGTCGTGCGCGCGTTGGAGGAGCCGCTCCGACAGCTCGCCTACAACGCCGGGCTGGAGGGCTCGGTCGTCGTCAATCAGGTGCGCTCGGCGAAGAAGGGCCACGGCCTGAACGTCGACACGGGGGAGTACGTAGACCTCGTGGCGGCGGGCATCATCGACCCGACGATGGTTACGCGCTCGGCGTTGCAGAACGCCGCGTCGATCGCGAAGAACATCCTCATGACCGAGGCGATCGTCGCCGAGCCACCCGAAAAAGCCGGAGCCGGCATGGGCGGCGGCATGGGCGACATGGGCGGAATGATGTAAGGCAAGCGGCCGGGTAGCTCAAGCCATCGGTTCAGCGAGAGGGCCGGCCAGAGGGCTGGCCC
>DASURJ010001106.1:0-4174 GCA_036280115.1 Gemmatimonadaceae bacterium | reverse complement strand
GACGCCAACCCGGCCGTCACGCGTCTCGAGCCAGCGCCCGTCGCTCAGCATCGTCTTGCCCGAGGTCATCGACGCGAGCTCGAGGTCGTGCTCGCGCGCCGTCTCGGCGTAATGCCAGTCCGGCGGGCTCCACACAGGGTTCTCGCGCTTCGCGAGCACCGTGCGAATGCCACGCGGCGTCTGGAACGTCCACGTTTTCCCGGCGTACTCCAACGTTTCGTCGGTGGACACCGCCACCGGGGCGCGCAGCAGCGTATCGGGGCCGATGAGCACCCAGAGCTTTCGATCGTTGAGTGAGATGACGACGCGCAGGTCGCGCGCGTTGTCTGCCGCGATGCGCGTGCGCATGGACGTAATGCTGTCGGCGCGAGAGCGGAACGTGGGGATGGGCGCGCCGGAGCGTGCGAGCGAATCGGCCATCTCGCGAACTCGCGCCGCGATGGACGCCGCATCGATCGACGTCTCCGGCTCACGATCTTCACCACGCCGATCCGCGATCGTGTCGCCGGACGCGGTCGTGACCAGCCCGTTCGCGAGCGTGCTCGCGGCAACCCGGGCCGCGTAGCCCGTGTCCCGGCGGGCCGCCTGCGCCCCGCCTAACGCACTCGTCGCGGTCAGCGCGAGCAGCGCGAGCCTTGCCGCACTCGCCACTGCCCGCATTGCCGCACCAGCGGAGTTCACCACCAGCGGTTGGGCGCGCCGCCCACCTACCCTGCCGTGAGCGACGCGACCCATGTACCGGTCCATCAGGTCCATCAGTCCTGCCTTTACCGCCACTTCAGCCCGATCACGACCGGCACCCAACGCGTGTTCTCACCATCCGTGAACGCATTGGTATAACGCGACTCGACGAACAGGCTCGCGCCACCGATCGGGAACGCCAGGCCGGCGCCGCCGGTCAGACCCGCCTTCGTCACCGGGTCACCCTCGAACGCGCTCTCGGGCTCGTTGTCGCTGCGGTCCGTGTTGAAGAAGTCCGTGAAGCGGAACACACCACCACCACCAACGAGGTACAGCGCACCGCGCTGGCTGTCGCCGAAGCGGAACAGATCCAGCGTCGCGTTGGCCGTCGCCGACCAGATGTTCGGGTCGTCGGGCTGCGCCGCCAGGCCGAGGTCATCGCGGCCATTCAGACGCGAGTAGCTCAGGTCGAACCGAATACCGAACGCACTCTGCTGCGGCTGCCAGCCGATCGGCACGGTGACGTTGAAGCCCGTCTTGTAGACGTCTTCCACGACACCCACCGGAACGTTAGGTCCACCACCGAGGCCGATGTACCAGTTGCCACGGCGGACGTTGAACGCGTCGCTCGTCATCATCTCGGTCCCCGGCGTGCGGATCGTATCCGTCACGACCGTGTCACGCTGCGTGCGCGCGATCGAATCGGCACGCGCGGCCGAGTCACGAGCAATGGAATCCTGGCGCATGCGCTCCAGGCGGGCCATCGAGTCGGCGCGGGTGATGGAATCCTGCCGCATGCGCTCCATACGAGCGAGCGAGTCGGCACGCGCGACCGAGTCCCGGATGAACGCCGAATCCCGACGAGCGACTTCACCGGCGGCTTCCTTCGTCACGCGGACGCGTCGCTCAGAGGTCGTCCGGCGAGTGGTGTCGGCCTGCGCCGACGCCGTCGAGGCTGTTCCTATGACGAGCGCTACCGCCGCCGCGCTCGCTAACGATAACCGAAGATTCATACGTTCCTCCCCACACTGTCACCCTGACGTCAGGCCCCGTGGGTGATTGGCGGGCGGGGCTTCCACCTCCTTCGACTCGGCGGGCGATCTGGTCCGCCCCTACCGGTGCCGCCCTCGGCGGCGCCCCGAACGGCTCTCGTTGCCGTTGCACCATGCCGAGGAGAAAGCATTCACCGTGCCGCCGTTCCCGAGCCGCGCGATACTCGCGATACCGGGGTGCGTCGGCCGATCGGTCGCGTTGACCGAGCGCGACAGGGCATATGTCACATCGCCTAACGCATTGGCCGGGCGATGCAAGCGACCCCAGCGGGTATGGTCGAGCCCGCCTAACGCTCCACGAGTCGGGATCGCGGCGATTCACGCGCGCTATCCCGACATGCCTTACACACGCCGGCGCGAGCGTCGGTCGCCTGCGCCGTGAGACGGCCGACCCGGTCGGCCGTCGCGGTGCGCCTCTGCCGTTCGGTTGACGGCTGCCTCGCCGTGGCGTAGCTCTAGCGGCACATTGGTGGCAGATCAGGTGTGTGCACAGATCCGCGCGGACGGTGAGAGTGCCGACGAGGAGACATCCGTGAAACGACGAACCGGAACGCCAGTGTCCACCGGCGACGGGGCCGACGACCGCGTCGCAGGCAGCCCGCCCTCGGGGATCGGCCCCTCGGGGATCGGCCCCTCGGGGATCGGCCCGCACGCGATGCAGCATCGCACCGATCGGCGGAGCTTTCTCGTCACCGCCTCCGCCAGCGTCGGCGCGCTGCTGATCGGCTGCCGGCAGCAGTCGCTTTCGGCTGCGTCCGACAGTGGCACGTCCGACCGTGGTGCCGCCGCTTCCGCGCAACGCATCGGCATCCAGCTCTACACCGTACGCGACCTCCTGGGGAACAACTTCGACCACACGCTCCAGCAGGTCGCCGCAATCGGGTACAAGGAAGTGGAGCTCGCGGGACTCTACGACAAGTCGCCGGAGAGCGTCCGTAAAACCCTCGACAAGCTCGGACTCACGGCGCCGTCGGCTCACATTCCGTACGATCGACTCCGCTCGAACCTTCCCGGCGTCGCGGAAGAGGCGCGCGTGCTCGGTCACCGCTACGTGATCTGCCCATGGCTCGACGCGGCCGTCCGCCGCGACGCCGACGCGTACCGCCGCATCGCGGCGGACTTCAACAAATTCGGCGAATCGCTCCAGCGCCTCGGCCTGCAGTTCGGCTATCACAACCACGACTTCGAGTTCGCGAAGCTGCCGGGCGGCGAGATCGGCTACGACATCCTGCTCGCCGACTGCGATCCCAAGCTGGTGAAGATGGAGCTCGACCTGTACTGGATCACGAAGGCCGGGTCGGATCCACTCGCATACTTCGAGAAATGGCCTGGCCGGTTCCCCTGCGTGCACGTGAAAGACATGACGGGGAACGGGTCGATGGCGAACGTGGGCCAGGGCTCGATCGACTGGGAGCGCATCTTCGCGAAGCGCCGTGAAGCGGGGATCGAGCACTTCTTCGTGGAGCACGACAACCCGAAGTCGCCGCTCGAGGACATCAAGGTCAGCTACAACTACATGGCGAGGCTAGGCCTTTGACTGACCGGGAACACGGAACCGGGAACAGGGAACCGGGAGCTGCGCAGTCGCGCAGGGAGTTCGTCGCCGCCGGCATCGTCGGATTGTCCGGCATCCGAATCGCGACGCCTGCCACGTCCCTATTCACGGGCCCCGGTTCCCGGTTTCCACGCTCCTCCGCGGCGAAGCTGAAACAGTCAGTAGCCCGCTGGTGCTTTCAGAACATCCCGCTGCGCGAGCTCGCGCAGTCCGCGAAGCGCATCGGGCTCGTGGGCATCGACCTCCTGCAGCCCGACGAGTGGGCGGTCGTGAAGGAGTACGGGCTCCTGTGCACCATGGGTTACCCCGCGAACCGGCGCGACTTCCTCACGGCGGGGTTCAACGATCGCGCGAATCACCGCATGCTCCTCACCGAGCTGGAACGGACGATCCCCCGTGCCGCGAACGAGGGCGTGCCTAACGTGATCGGGATGTTCGGCAACCGCAACGGGCGGAGCGACGCCGAGGGGATCGCGGCGTGCATCGAGGGGCTGTCGAAGATCAAGCCGCTGGCCGAGGAGCATGGCGTGACGGTGTGCATCGAGCTCCTGAACAGCAAGGTCGATCACAAGGACTACCACGGCGACCGCACGGCATTCGGCGTGGAAGTCATGAAGGGCGTAGCGTCGCCGCGGGTGAAGCTGCTGTACGACATCTACCACATGCAGGTGATGGAAGGCGATGTGATTCGCACCATCCGCGACAACTTCGCCCACATCGCACACTTCCATACAGCGGGGGTCCCCGGCCGGAACGAGATCGACGATCGCCAGGAGCTGAACTACCGCGCCATCGCGGCCGCGATCGCGGACCTCGGGTTTACGGGGTACATCGCGCACGAGTTCATCCCGAAGCGCGATCCCATAACGTCACTCCAAGCCGCGTA
>DASURJ010001105.1:0-2709 GCA_036280115.1 Gemmatimonadaceae bacterium | reverse complement strand
CATGCGATCCCGTCGAATACCACGGAAGTCCTCGAGCGAGGTCCACTCGTCCGCGGCGTGCTTCTCGAGGAACGCGTCGAAGCCCGCGAGCAGCCGCTTGATGACGTTAGGTCCGACGGCCTGATCGAGCATCGCGGCCGTGCACACCTGCACCGTCCCGCAGCCGAGCAGGAAGTACGAGAGCGCCTGGGAGAAGTCGGAGACGCCGCCAATGCCCGAGAACGCCTTGTCCGGGAACGCCTGGCACATCCGCGCCATGTTGCACAACGAGAGCGGCAGAATCGCCGGACCCCCCATGCCACCGCTCGACACAAGCCCATCGACGTTGATCTCGAACTCGAGCGTTTCGGGATCGATGATCGGGAGCGCCGGAAACGTGTTCGACGACACGATCGCGTCCGCGCCACCGCGGAAGCACGCTGTCGCCTCGACGACGATGTCGTGCGTCGCCGGCGTCAGCTTCGTCCACACCGGCACCTTCGCGGCTTCCTTCACCGCCTCGGTCACGACGGAGCAGAGTCCTTCATCCTTACCGATGTTGGACCCCATGTCCTTCCGGTCCATGTGCGGGCAGGAGAAGTTGAGCTCGAGCCCATCGGCGCCGGCGTCCTGACACGCCTTGGCGAGCGTCTGCCAGTTGCGAAGCTCCTTGTCGTTGCCCGATCCCGCCATGATCGACGCGATCAACACGCGATTCGGGAATGCTTCCTTGATGCGCCGGATGCGCGGCACCCACCAGTCGAGCGTCTTGTCGGAGATGAGCTCCCAGTTCCACGAGGAATGCAGCGCCGCGCCGGGCCGCTTTTTCATGGAGACGTAGGCGTCCTCGGGCGACGTGCGCAGAAACTTGGCCTTCGCGCCTACGACGTTCACGACCGGGTGCAAGCCGATCGTCTTCGTGACCACGCCACCCCATCCAGCTTCGAAGGCGCGGAGGATGTTGCTCTCTGACTCCGTCGGCGGCGCCGAGGAGAGCAGGAACGGGTTCTCGAAGTGAATGCCCGTGAAGATTGTGGACCGGTTACCCATAATGACTCCTGGAATGGGCTGTCATCCGAGCGGAGCGCCGAAGGCGCGGAGTCGAGAAATGACAACGACTAACTCATCCAATTCACCCCTGCTTCTCGGTTCCACTTCGTCGTCATCTTCTTCGCCTGCGACCAGAATTCGATGGAGCCGCGCCCCGTGATGTCGCCGACGCCGAACTTCGAGTCGTTCCACCCGCCGAACGAGAACGGCTCGCGCGGCACCGGGACACCAACGTTCACGCCGACCATCCCCGCGCTCGCGCGCTCCATCACGTGACGCGCAATGCCGCCGCTCTCCGTGAACACCGACGCGGCGTTGCCGTACGGCGAGTTGTTCTCGACCGCGATCGCTTCGTCGAGGTTGCGCGTGCGGACGATCGCGAGCACCGGCCCGAACACCTCGTCCTGTGCGATCTTCATGTCGGGCGTCACGTAGTCGATGATCGTGGGCCCGATGAAGTAGCCCCCTTCCCTCCCCGGGACAACGACGCCGCGCCCGTCCACAAGCACCTTCGCGCCTGCGTCCTCGGCCTCGGTGATGTAGCGTTCGATCCGCTCCTTCGCTTGGGCCGATATGACCGGACCGATGTCGCGACCGGGGACGATGTTCCGCGCATGCGCGACCATTCGGTCGATGATGTGGTCCACCTTCGAGACCGCGACCATCACTGACGCCGCCATGCAGCGCTGGCCGGCACACCCCGACATCGAGGCGACGATGTTGCTCGACGCCATCTCGACGTCGGCGTCCGGCATGACGATGAGGTGATTCTTCGCGCCGCCTAACGCCAGAACCCGCTTGAGGTTCGCCGTCGCACGCCGGTACACGACCTTCGCCACCTTCGTCGACCCGACGAAGCTGATCGCGGCGATTCCCGAATGGTCGCACAACGCCTCCACCGTCTCCCGTCCGCCGTGCACCACCTGGAAGACGCCGTCCGGAAGCCCCGCCTCGCGCAACAGCTCTGCGATGCGACCCGCCGAGAGCGGCACGAGCTCCGACGGCTTGAGGATCATGCAATTGCCGAGGGCGATCGCGTTCGGGATCGACCAGTTCGGCACCATGTTCGGGAAGTTGAACGGCGTGATCGCAGCCACCACGCCAAGCGGGAACCGCTCGATCCGGCATTCGACGCCGCGGCTCACCTCGAGCACCTCCCCGGGCGCGATCTGGGGGAGCGAGCACGCGAACTCGCACAGCTCTGCGGATTTGAGAACCTCGGCGCGCGCTTCGCTCGAGATCTTGCCGTTCTCTTCGGTCACGAGCGCCGAGAGCTCGTCGATGTGCTTCTCGAGGAGCGCCTTATAACGGTAGAAGACCTGGACGCGCTCCTTGATGGGCGTTCGCGACCAGGCCGGAAACGCGCGCTCGGCGCTGGCGACGGCGGCGTCCACATCGTCGTGGGTGGACATCGGGACGCGCGAGATGACGGTCCCGTCCGAGGGGTTGTAGACGTCGATGTAGTGCTGGTCACCGGCGACGAAGGAGCCGTCGCGGTAGTTGCGGACCTCGGGGTATTTCATTTCCTCCGCACCTCGCGCGGGTGCAAGTCGGCGTGTCGTCGCCAGAGCTTCCATCCGTCTGGCCTGCGCCAACTTATGGCGCGGCTCGCGCTCCCGCAAAGGCGCGTGACCGGTGACGCGGTGATTGGCTCCGAATCACGTGCACGTCCGGTACGGC
>DASURJ010001104.1:0-2240 GCA_036280115.1 Gemmatimonadaceae bacterium | reverse complement strand
CCGTGAACGCGCCCCGGACGTGGCCGAACAGCTCGCTCTCGATCAGCTCCTCGGGGATCGCGGCGCAGTTCAGTTCGACGAACGGCGCGTTTCGACGCCGGCTCAAGGCATGGATGCTGCGCGCGACGAGCTCTTTGCCAGTGCCGTTCTCGCCGAAGATCAGGACGCGTCCGTTCGTCGGCGCAGCCATCGCGATCTGCTCGCGCAGCTGCGTCATGACGTAGCTCTCCCCGATCAGCGTGAGCCGCCGGTCGACGCTCGCGCGAAGCGCGCGGTTCTCGGCCTCCAGCCGGCGCTGCCGCACGGCGTTACCGATGACGAGCACGGTCTTCTCGAGCGAGAGCGGCTTCTCGACGAAGTCGTAGGCACCGAGCTTGATGGCGCGGACAGCCGACTCGATGTTGCCGTGGCCCGAGATCATCACGACGGGCGCGTCTACACGACGCTCGCGAAGCCTGGCCAGGGTGGCCAGACCGTCCATCCCCGGCAGCCAGATATCGAGCACGATCACGTCGTACGCCGCGCGGGAGAGACGGTCGAGACACGCCTCGCCGCTATCGACGGCGTCGACGGTGTATCCCTCGTCGCGCAGCACGCCGCTCAACGAGCTCCGCACCCCGGCCTCGTCGTCGACGATCAGGACCGTGGACTTCATATGATCTGGCAACCCATCAGCATGGCAGGTCGATGCTGAAGATGGTACCCGACGGGACGTTCTCGGCGGCGTCGATCGCACCGCCGTGCTCGGCGATGATGCGCCGGACGATGGCCAGCCCGAGGCCGCTGCCGCGGCGCTTGGTCGAGTAGTACGGGAGGAAGAGCTTCTCGCGATCCTCCGGCGGGATCCCCGGGCCGTTGTCGCTCACCGTGATCCGGACGACGCTATTGACCGCATCGTGCTGGGTGGTGACTTCGATGCACGGGAGGGAGCCGTCCGCCCGCGGACCCGCGGTTGCACCGCCCAACGCTTCGACCGCGTTGTCCACCAGGTTGATGACGACTCGCCGGATCTGTTCGGCGTCGATCCGGACCAGCGGCAGGTCGTCAGCCAATCGGCTCTCCAGCACGATGTGCGTGAACAGTCCCGAGTAGAGGGCCAGCGTCTCGGCGAGCACCGCGTTGAGGTCGGTCGGTACCGCCTTGGGCGCCGGCATGCGCGCGAACTGCGCGAATTCGTCCACGAGCTGCTTGAGTGAGTCGACCTCGGTGACGATCGTACTGGTGCACTCCTCGATAAGCGCTCGCGCCCCTGGCGGCGCGGTCGAGAACTGCCGCCGCAGCCGTTCCGC
Organism: Gemmatimonadaceae bacterium; assembly: GCA_036280115.1. GTDB lineage: Bacteria > Gemmatimonadota > Gemmatimonadetes > Gemmatimonadales > Gemmatimonadaceae > JAJKIV01. The sequence continues at coordinate 951 of DASURJ010001104.1, read as the reverse complement.
GCTCAACTGGATCGGTGTGAGCGGGTTCTTGATCTCGTGCGCGAGCCGGCGGGCGACGTCGCGCCAGGCGGCCACCCGCTGCGTCCGGATCAACGGGGTCACGTCGTCGAACACCAGCACGGTTCCGGCCGGCGCGCCTCCCTCGGCCGGCAACTGCGTCGCGGCCGCGGTCAGGTGGATCTCGCGTCCGTCGCGAATCAGCGCGATCTCCTGGACCGTCGCTTCTCCGGCGCGGTCCCGCGCACGGCGGACGATCTGCTGCAGGGGACGAAGGTCCTCGACATCGAACAGGTCGTCGGCCTGGCGCCCGACGACGACGCGGTCGAGACCGAGCAGGCGGACGGCGGCGCTGTTGACCGTTTCGATGTGCCCTTCCGCGCCGATGGAGATGACACCGGTGGCGATCCGCTCGAGCACGGTCTCGATATACCGCCGCCGCTCCTCCACTTCCAGGTGCTTGCGCTCGAGATCGAGGCGCGACCGTTCGAGTTTCCGCTGGCTCGCGGCCAGCTCGCCAGCCATGTTGTTGAACGCTTCGACCAGGGAGCCGAACTCGTCACGCGTTTCAGGCTCGATGCGGTGATCCAGCCGTCCGGCCCCGATCTCGCGTGCACCGGCAGCGAGCGCCTGGATCGGCCGTGTGATCCGCTTGGCGAGGTACATGCCGATCCACGTCGCGCTGATGAGGATCATCAGCGTCATCATGAGAAAGATCGACAGGTAGACACCTTCCAGGGCCGGTTTCATCACCAGCAACTGCTGATAGCCCTGATAGGCCTCCGTGATGCGGCGCGAATGTTGCGCCAGCGCGCCGGACAGGATCTCACTGGCGATCACGACGCCGACGGGTTCGCCGCCTGGGGCGGTCACCAATTGTCCGGCGCGAACCAGCTCTCCCCCGCCGTCCAACGGATCGTGGGCGGTCACGTCGGTGCTGCCTGACGCGATCCG
>DASURJ010001103.1:0-12231 GCA_036280115.1 Gemmatimonadaceae bacterium | reverse complement strand
GAGGGGGTTGTCGTTTCAATCGTTCGGTGTCATTCCGAGCGCAGCGAGGAATCGCAGCCGTCCCGAAAGAGGGGCCCCTCTACCGGCACCCCTGCGATTCCTCGACTGCGGCTCTTCGGGCCTTCGCTCGGAATGACACCGCCGGCGACGAGGGCCAAGTTGACCCCCGCCGCCGGCGAATGTCTACGTCCGGTTTACCGATCTTGCAGTACCCGGTCGTCCGTCCTGCCTCGGTCGGCCGCCGAGCCGGCATAGATCCCGTTGAACAGGAACTTGAACGTGCCGTGGGACTGGCCGCGGAAATTGATCTCCGGTCCGAAGAGGTAAAGCTTGCCCTTCCCGACCGTCGCTTCGGCGACGGTGACGCCGCCGTCGAGGTAGGCCTGGCCCCACGCCCAGCCGCTGCGCAACGAGTGCGGCGAGTCGAACCACGCCACGGGCCGAACGCCCTTCGCGACGGCGTCCGGCTGGAGCCGGAACACTGGGCTCTCGTCGAAGAACACGTCCACGCTCGATGGCATCCCGGCCGCGACCGGCGACGTGTTGTCCACTGCCACGCGCATCACCGAGCCCGGCACGTAGAACTTCTCGCGGGGCAGCTCTTCGGTCTCGCCCGCGGGCGTCTTCTCCACGAGGTGATTCGACACGGGAAGCCCGAGATGGTACGCCAGGTCCGTCGAGCTGCCGATAGTGATGATAGTGCCGCCGTCCTCGAGGAACTTCTTGAGGTGCGGAATGCTCTTGTCCGCCGTTAGGCGCCCGAGCCATCCGCGGAACTCCGCGGGGATCGTCGCGGGGTCGACGTTCCGGCCGCGGCCACCGAAGCCGCCCTGCCGCTCCGGGTTCGCCGACGGAATGGCACCGCCGTGGAATACGAGCACGTCGTACTTGCTCGAGAGGTTGCCGGCGTCGAAGCCCTGCGGGTACACGACCTGGTACGGGAACTCGAACTGCTCGAGCAGCCAGCGCGTGTGGCCCGACGGCATCGAGCCACCGTACTGATCCCACAACGCAATACGCTTCGGCTGAAGCTTGAGCGCATCCGCGCCGGGCCGAACGGTCGTCCCCTCGAAGGACACCCCCTTCTCCTTCGCGAGGGCCTGCAGCATCTGCGGCGTACCCGACTTCGACGCGATGTAGAACGTACCGGCCGGGTACGTCTTGCCGTTGGCAGACAGTGTGCTCCGGAGCCAGTAGACGTCGTTCCCGTTTTTGAGTGCGCGGTTCACGGCGACGAACGCATCGTTCGCCGCGTGCGACACGAGGAAGCCAGGGGCATTCGCATTCGCAATGGTGCCGGTGGGCGGCTCGCCGATTCCGGTGATGACCTCGCACGGGCAGTCGAAGCCATCGAGAATGCGATCGAACTGAAGCCCCATCTGGTAGGCGAGCGTGTACCCGGCGTTGTCGTACGGCGGACGCGGCGGCCCACCCGGATACGCGAAGTCGTTCGGGTGGTCCTGTGGCTCGAACATGTCGATCACGTGCGGACGGAACGCCTGCGCGGTCTTCACGACATACGAGCCTGCCGGGTAGTTCTTCCCCGCAACGGTGAACGGCGCCGTTGCGCGATGCACGGTCACGTTCACCTTGCGGAGTGCGTTCACGAACTTCGTCGCCGTGAGGAAGTCCGGCTGGTTGGCGGGAAGGATGTAACCCCGGGGATCTCGATGCGCCGGGTTCCGCAGGTACTCGGCGAAGAAGCGTGACGGGGCCGCCTGGGCACCAAAACCACCGCCACCGCCCCCACCGCCCTGGCCTGCACCTCGGGCGGCCGCCCGCTCACGCTCGGCGCGAGCGTTGAGCGAGTCGATGTTGTGCGGCGTCACGGTCCACGTATCGCGGCTCCCGCGCTCGATGGAGTTCTTCCCCATCCTGTAGATGTTGAACAGGAAGTCCTCGCGCCGCTTCGACGCGATGTCGAACACCGCGTAATTCGCCGTGACGGAGTAATCGATCGACTGACGGAAGTGCCACTTCTGCGGCGCGATCGGCGACGGCAGGTCGCCGCGCGGCAGCTGGTTGCGCACGATGAGCGGGATCTCCATCGGCGTCGGGTTGCCGATCGTCTCGGTGAGCAGCCCGATCATGTTGTGGAAGTACACCGTGGTGCGGAGCCCGCCGTTCCACCACGTCGAGTAGTTCGCCCCGGTGCGCGATGTGACGCCCGGCTTCCCTTCGCGCAGGAAGCGCTCGTGCATGGCCGCACCGACCATGTCGATTCCGATGGGGATCATCGGATCGAAGTTGTAGTTGAACGGATCGCGGAACGGTGGCGCGAACATCACGGTGCCGGCCGGACCCGTCTGGTGGTGATTGTACACGATGTGCGGGAACCACTCGTGGTACTGGATCCGCGCGATATTCACCGACTCCGGCTGGTTCAGGATGTAGAAGTCGCGATTGTTGTCATGGCCGATGTACTTCTGGTAGAGCCGCGGGATGGCCATGTTGCGCTTGAGCGTGTCGGCGTTCTGCATGTACCAGTTCGACACGAGCTGCATCCCATCGGGGTTCGCGTGAACGGCGAGGATGATGTCGTCGTTCAGGATGCGCATGGTCTCGGGGTCGTTCCGCGACACGAGCTGGTACGTGGTCTCGAGCAACTGATGCGCGCCGAGCACTTCGGTCGCGTGCAAACCGCCGTCGAACCACACGACAGCCTTCCCTTCGCGCGCGAGCTCGCGTGCCTGCTCGTCGGTGAGCCCCTCGGCGAGCGCGAGCCGGCGCGCGATCTCCTTGTAGCGCGCGAGATTCTTGAAGTTCTCGGGCGACGTGATGATCGCCATGAGCTGCGGGCGTCCCTCGGCGGTCTTGCCGATCTCCTCGACCACCATCCGGTCGGACTCGGCGTCGATCTTTCGCCAGTACGCCATGAACTGGTCGTAGTTCGCCAGCTTCCAATCGTCGCCAATGTTGAACCCGAAGAACTCCTTCGGGGACGTGATGCGCGCGGCGGACTGCGCCGGGAGCGCCGTCGCCGCCAGCGCGACGACTACCGCGGCAAGCGTGAGCCGCGATGCCGACCGGCCGACCCGCCATGGCGGCGTGAAGGCGCGGCGGACGCGGGGGGTTCCTGACGGGACGTTCACTCGCATGACCGTTCCTCGGTTCTGGACTGAGGGATGATGGGGCACGGCGACCGCACAGCGGCGTGGAAGCCCGCTGGGAGACTCGAGCCTCGACGCGCTAGCTTATCTACCGCGCAGGTGGGACGCTACCTGTCGGCAGTACGCAGCTACGCCGCCGGCCGTTGGCGCGCGGCCAACCAACGGCCGGCGGTGTAACGCGAATCGGTCGTCGTAAGTCGTTAGCAGCTACGAGCCCGGCGCTCGAAGCTCGCGTTCCCCGTTCCCGGTTCCCGCTCGGTCATTCCGTTGTCCATCAGTATCCATAAGTTCGGCGGCGCGTCGCTCGCCGACGCGGCCGCCATCGGCCGCGCCGTGGAGATCACTCATGCCCAGCCGCGCGCCTCCGTCGTCGTGGTTTCAGCGCTCGCCGGTGTCACCGACGCCCTGCTCGACGGCGCCCGCCAGGCAGCCGCGGGCAACGAATCCGCGCTTCGCGGCGTCGCCGCCACGCTCCGCGAGCGCCATCGCGCCATTGTTCACGCGCTGTTCCGTGCGTCGAAGGTGCGGCAGCCGCTCGTCCGTCACATTGACGACGCCATGGACGAGCTCGATGCCCTCGCGCACGGGCTCGCGATCCTGCGCGAGCTCACGCCACGCACCGCCGACTATATCGCGTCGCGCGGCGAGCGGTTGAGCGCCCGCGTCCTGGCCGCGGCGCTCGCCCAATCCGGGCGGAAGACAGCGTTCGTGGATGGGCCCGACGTCATCCGCACGAATGCCCAGTTCGGCGGGGCTTCGCCTGATCTCGAGGCGACCGACCGTGCCGCCCGCGCCGCGCTGCTCCCACTCCTGAGACGCGGCGTCACGCCCGTCGTGCCCGGTTTCATTGGTGCGACGCCGAGCGGCGAGGTGGCCACGATCGGCCGCGGTGGTACCGATCTGACGGCGACGCTTCTCGCCCGGGCTCTGCGGGCGGCGTCTGTGACGCTCTGGAAGGATGTCCCGGGACTCCTCACGGCCGACCCGCGGATCGTCTCGGACGCGCGCGTCATCCCGCAGCTCAACGCGCGCGAGGCGGCCGAGCTCGCGTATTACGGCGCGAAGGTGCTGCACCCGAGAGCGCTGACGCCACTCGCGAATCGGTCCACGCCGCTGTTCGTGCGACCTTTCGCCGACCCGTCCGCGCCAGGAACCGAGATCTCGTCACGGCGAACGCTCTCGAAGTACCCGGTCAAGGCCATCTCCGCCGTGCCGGGCCAGGCACTCGTCACCGTGGCGGGCAACGGCATGCTCGGCGTGCCTGGGATCGCCGCGCGCACGTTCGCCGCGCTCCACCGCGAAGGCGTGTCCGTCTCGCTCATCACGCAGGCGTCGTCCGAACACTCGATCTGCTTCACCGTTCCCACCGCCAGCGCCGAAGTCGCCCGCGTGAGTTTGCGCGCGGCGTTCGCCGACGAGATCGAGCGTCGCGAGATCGACGACATCGAGGTCGAGTCCGATCTCGCGACGCTCGCGATCGTCGGGCTCGGGATGCACGGCACGCCGGGCGTCGCCGCGCGCGTGTTCTCGGCGCTCGCGGACGGCGGGATCAACATCGTTGCCATCGCGCAGGGCTCGTCCGAGCTGAACATCTCCGCGGTCGTCTCGGGGTCCAGCCTCGCGTCAGCGATGCGACGCGTCCACGGCGAGTTCCAGCTGAGTCGCCTCGGGGGCGGCGCCGCCGTGCGCCCGGAGCACGCTGACGTCGTGTTACTCGGCTTCGGGCAGATCGGGCGTACGCTTGCGGGCATGTTGTCCCGCGCGCGACAGGAGGGGCCGCGCGCACGCGTCGTCGCGATCATCGATCGCAGCGGATACGTGTTCGACCCGAGCGGCATCTCGGCGCGTCGTCTGTCGGCGCTCGCGGCCGAGAAGGGGCGTGGTGTTCCGCTCGCGCGGGTGAACGGTGGCACGGCTGCGACGACGTCAGACGCGCTCGCCGCCATCGCGCGCCATGCATTGTCACGGCCGATCTTCGTGGACCTGACGGCCGATGACACGGGCCCACTGCTGCGAGATGCCCTCGCGGCCGGAATGGATGTCGTGCTCGCGAACAAGCGCCCACTCGCGGGGGCGCTCGCGGACGCGCGCGGGCTGCAGGAAGTTGCGAGGACGCACGACCGCCGCATCCTCCACGAAACGACCGTCGGCGCTGGCCTACCGATCATCGACACCTACTACAAGCTCGTCGAGGCGCGCGACCGCGTGCATCGTATCGACGGTTGCACGTCCGGAACACTCGGCTTCCTGCTGAGCGAGATCGGACGCGGCCGCAAGTTCTCGGAGACGCTGCGGCGCGCCATGGAGAAGGGGTATACCGAGCCCGATCCGCGTGACGACCTCTCCGGAATGGATGTCGCCCGCAAAGCGCTCATCCTCGGCCGGTTGCTCGGCTTCACCGGAGAGCTCGACGATATCGCGCTCGAGTCGCTCGTTCCGGAGCCCGCTCGACAGTTGCCGTTGACGGAGTTTCTCGCGCGGCTCGAGGACTACGACGCGGCATGGGACCAGCGCGCGCGTGATGCGCGGGAGTCAGGTCGCGTGCTGAGATACGTGGCGACGGTGACACGCAAACGTGTGGAGGTCGGCCTTCAGGCCGTCGATGCGTCGAGCCCATTCGCGTCGCTCAACGGGACGGACAACCAGGTCGCCTTCACGACCATGCGATACCAGACGAACCCGCTCATCATCACGGGGCCAGGCGCCGGGCCGGCGGTCACTGCCGCCGGGGTGCTGAACGACATCCTGGGCCTCGCGGCGTCATGAGAGGCGACTCGTGACGAGGTTCCCAATCCGGGTTCGCGCATTCGCCCCGGCGAGCATCGGCAACCTCGGACCCGGGCTCGACGTGCTGGGGTGTGCCGTCACGGGCGCGGGCGATACCGTCATCGCCGAGTGGTGCGACGAGCGCAGCGACTCGGGCGTCGTGCTGCGCGATCCCGGACATCCGGAATTGCCGACCGATCCGCAGGCACACTCTTCGGGGATCGCGGCCGCCGCCGTGATGCGGCAAGCGTTAGGCAACGGGACACGGGCACCGGCACCGGCCATTGCCCTTTCGGTCAAGAAAAATCTCCCTCTCTCCGCCGGTCAGGGCGGAAGCGCCGCGTCGGCGGTCGCGGGCGCGGTTGCCGCGAACGCGCTGTGCGGCTCGCCACTCTCGCCGGACGCACTCCTCGACGCGTGCCTCCTCGCCGAATCCACGGTCGCGGGCAGACACCTCGACAACCTTGCGCCGTCGCTGCTCGGCGGCATCTGTCTCGTGCGGTCCATGGACCCCATCGATGTCGTACGGCTCCCTGTTCCCGATTCGCTGTTCGTGGTGCTCGCGCACCCGTCACAGCGACTGCGGACGGCGGACGCGCGCGCCGTGCTGCCGCCGATGATCGATCGCGCCACCGCGCTCCATCAGGTCGCGCAGGTCGGGGCGATCGTCGCGGCGCTCGCGTCGGGCGACCTCCGGTTACTCGGCCGGGCGATCGACGACCGGATCGCGGAGCCCGCGCGGGCGCCGTTGATTCCAGGGTTCCGCGAGGCGAAGGCGGCGGCGCTCGCCGCTGGCGCGTTAGGCGCATCGATATCCGGCGCCGGGCCGACCTCGTTCGCGCTGGCGCCATCCATGGAATGCGCGCAGGCCGTTGCGGTCGCCATGGAAGCCGCGTTCGCGGCCCGGGCCATCGAGAGTCGCGTTCGGGTGTGCGAGGTGGATCGCGTGGGAGCGCGAGTGGAGGTCGAACAGTGACGGCACGCGCCGTGGAGATTGCGAGCCGCCAGCGGTGTGCGCGCTGCGGGCGCGAGACGGGCGACCTGGATGCCGCGGCGCGGTGCACGGCGTGTGGCGGGCTCCTCGAGGTCATTCACCCGCCGCCGCCCGTCCGCGGCACCGAGCTTCGCGCGCTCCTGGCTCGCCGGCGTGCCGACGGTTCCGACGGCGGCTCTGGCGTCTGGCGTTACCGCGAGCTCGTGCTGCCCGCTGCCGGTGCGCACATCATCTCGCATCCCGAGGGAAACACGCCGCTCCTCGCGCGCGACCGCGTGGCCGAATACGCCGGGGTGCATGTGCTCCATCTCAAGCACGAGGGGCACAACCCGACAGGCTCGTTCAAGGACCGTGGGATGACGGTGGGCGTGACCCAGGCGCGTCGCATCGGCGCGCGCGCCGTCGCGTGCGCGTCGACGGGGAACACGTCGGCGTCGCTGGCCGCGTATGCCGCGCAGGCGGGGCTGCGCGCGCTGGTGTTCGTCCCAGCCGGTCAGGTCGCGTCAGGGAAGCTCGCCCAGTCGCTGGCGTACGGGGCACGTACCCTGCTCGTGCGCGGTGACTTCGACGCGTGCCTCAGGCTCGTCCAGGAGGCGAGCGAGCGGCTCGGGATCTATCTGCTGAATTCGATCAACCCATTCCGGGTCGAAGGACAGAAGACGATCGCTCTGGAGGTGCTCGAGCAGCTCGCCTGGGATCCGCCCGACTGGCTCGCGCTACCGGCCGGCAACCTCGGCAACACCGCTGCGTTCGGGAAGGCGCTCCGGGAAGCTCGCGAGCTCGGGCTGATCGACCGCGTGCCGCGCATTGCCGCCGTGCAGGCGGAGGGTGCGTCGCCGTTCGCGCAGTCGTTCCGTGAGCAGTTCTCGACGCGGCCGAAGGTCAAGGCAGAGACGGTCGCGACCGCGATTCGCATAGGCGATCCCGCGTCGTTCGACCGGGCGGTGGACGCGATTCGCTATACGAATGGCGTGGTCACGACGGCAACGGACGCCGAGATCCTCGACGCCAAGGCGGTGATCGACGCGTCAGGCGTCGGATGCGAGCCGGCGAGCGCGGCGAGCGTGGCGGGCGTCCGGCGGCTCGTTAGGGAAGGCGTGATCCAGCCAACCGAGCGCGTCGTCGCGGTCCTGACCGGGCATCTCCTGAAGGACCCTGGCGCCCTGCTCCGCTATCATCAGGAGCTCTCGCCGCGGCCGGCATACGCGAACGCGCCGGTGGAGATCGATGCCTCGCTCGACGAAGTCGAGCGAGCTATCAGCTAATTAGCAGCTGGCAGCTCCCAGCTATCGGCAAAGACCAGCTCCGCTCGTCTGGACGGTCGCGCCCGGGCCGGTCGGAACGGCGATGACGCGGGAAGGGCCGAAACGGCCGGATGACGGCTCTGCACCGACGCCGCGTCGCGCGAGGCCGCGCCGCTTCGGCATCCAGAACGGAGAGGGTACGGATGAGGGGATGAGGGGGATGAGAGAGATCGCTCCCCGCCCGGGACGCGCCCGCTCTCCAGAGCCGTGAAGCGAGGGGGAACGGCTCCCGGGGCGAGCGACATCCCGGGGAGCCGTTCCCCCTTCAGTCACGTTCCGGCGAGCGGAGCTTTGACCTGCGTGGGATGATGTCGCTCATCCCCTCATCCCCCTCATCCGTTTCACCCCTCCGTTCTGGATGCCGGACGTGGCGCGAGACCCGTCCCCGCATCCGGCCGTTTCTGCCGTTTCCGCGTCATCGCCGTTCCGACAGGTCCGGGCGCACCGGACCGGACGGGTGGGAGATGTTGTCCGCAGCTTTTTCAGCGTCCGCCCGATGGCGCGACGCATTGAAACGATGCGTTAGGACTCTGACCCCAAGTGAGAACCCTCGGGATGTCTCCCTATCGAAGCGGGGCATCCCGAGGGTTCTCGCCTTGCTGATAGCGGATAGCTGCTGGCTATTTCACACTGAATTCCTTCGTCCCGACGGACTTGCTATCCAGGAACACCTCGACCTTGTACTTGCCAGCCGGCAGACCGCCCGGCTTCGAGATGTGGAACTCGGTGAAGGCTTCGCCCGTCGGCGCGATCGCCTGACTCGATTCCTGCACCACCTGACCGTCCTCGAACGTCCAGCGCGCCATCACGGTCGAGCTGGGGGACGCGCCCGTCGTTCGTACGGACGTATAGATCGTGTCGGTGGCGCGGAACTCATCGGTGCGGTCGGTGATGCGCGCGTTCGATACCGCACGCCCGAGATCGATCTCCGCGACGGAGATCGTCGGAGTCGCCGGCGCCGGCGCGGCCGCTCCGGGCGTCACATCGCCGGTCGCCTCATTCTGATTGTCGCCGCGGCCGCACGCCGCGAGCGTTCCGAGCATGAGGGCAGCCACCATCGCCGCGCGCCGCGAGCGCGCAAGGGGTGTCACGTGCATGGATTGGTTCCTCGTCAGGCGTCAGGGATCTTGAAGGTCTGCCCCGGATAGATGAGATCCGGATTCTTGATGGTGTCCTTGTTCGCTTCGTAGATCTTCTGCCACTTCGCCGCGTCGCCGTACTCGCGCTTCGCGATCTTCGAGAGCGTATCACCAGCCACGACGGTGTACGTGCGCTCGACATCGGACGTCACCGGCGGTGTGGTTCCGACGGGCTTCGGTGCCGTCGTCGACCCTCCCGCGGCGACCCCGGAGAAGTCGGCTTTCTTCTTCTCCTTGTCGTCGTCCTTGTCGAACAGGTTGTCCAGCAGACCCATAGCGACCTCACGAAAGACGGTGGCGGTCGGGGCCCGCACGAACCGTTCCGTTCGGCTGCAAAGCGATCCCGACCGTTAATGCACGCGCACTGTCGCCGTCGCGAACTTCCCCTCGACACTCGCCGTCACAACCGCCGTTCCGCGACGAACGCCGCGCGCCACTCCGTCCGCTGACACCGTCACGATCCGCGTATCCGAGCTCGTCCAGGTCACGGTGCGACCAGTCAGCAAATTCCCGGCAGCGTCAAAGACGCGCGCTTCGAGCGTCGTGCTCTTCCCGGGGTCGATCGTGACGCTGGACGGCACCACGACCACACGTGCCACCGGCACCAGCCGCACACGGACCGACGCGGTCGCCGAGTGACCGTCAATGACCGCCGTGATCGCGGCGTTGCCCGGGAGCAGCCCGGTGACTCGCCCTGACTGGGAGACGGCGGCGACGGCCGCGTTGTTGGTGGTCCACACGACACCGCGCCCGCTTATCGGCGCGCCGTCGCTGGCGTACGCCGTCGCGGTCAGGTTCGCACTCTGGGCGACGAACATGTCGATGGCGTCCGGCTCGATCCGGACCGACGAGACTCGCGCTGGAAGCGCAACCACCGTCACCGTCGCCACCCCGGTCTTTCCTTCCGCCGTGGCCGCGACGTCAGCGGTGCCCGCGTTCACGGCGGTTACGACACCGCGATCGGACACCGTGGCCACATCGGGGTTGGCGCTCGCCCAGACGATCCGCCGGTCACTCAGGACATTGCCCGCGGCGTCCGTGGCCTGAGCATCGAGTGCGGCCGTTGCACCCGCGGACAGTTGCAGCTCGCTCGGCGTTACGTCGATGGCTTCGACCGGCGCCCGATCGGCCTCGGTCACCCCACACGCCAGGACAGGTGCGATCCATAACGTCAGAGCAAGCGACATGGAGCGCTGATGCCAGCGCATGTTGACCATTCCTGGTTGCGACAGCGCGGAGGGCGAGCAAGAAGCGAGCTACGCCTCAGTCGCTCGTGCCCTCCAGCGCTCGGACCAGCCCGCGTCCCATCTCAGGATGAGCTCGCCAGACGTAGGTCCCCATCAACACCGCCGCAAGCAGGTTGCCCGCGAGGATCTGATACCAGGCGAGGTTGCCAAGCACCGTTTCCTCGAGGAGCGCGACGAACCCGTAGAAACCCAGCTCTATCGCGACGAACAGGATCAACGAGCCCGCCAGCACCGACGGCCGGCGCTCGCCAGCGTGCACGAGGAATACGGCGAGAATTCCCACCAGGATGAACACCGCATAGTGGAAGATCGTGTAGGCGATCACGTTGACGGCCGCGGGCTCGGGGGACTGTCCGAACACACTCAACAACCCCGCCCCTAACGTCTGAGGCGTGAACAACGGACGTCCCCCGATCAGGTCGACGATGAAGAACCAGACCGCTACCGCCGTGGCGCCGATGATCCCGGCGATCGCGCCTTCGCGAAGGACACTATGCGATGAACTGGGCATCACGCTCCTCCCATGTGGTCTCGTCTCTCAGTGTACGCCCGCCGAGTCCCCATCGCTATCGCTGAGCGTGCTCGGCTGTGTCGTATTCCGACGGCCTTTCAGCGCTTCAAGCGCGGAGCATCCGTGGACACTGGACGCCCTTGCTGATGCGCCTCCACGAACCACAGCCACTTGTCGATGCCGCGCGAGACCTCGGTGAGGATGTCCGCCGTATCCGGGTCCTCGAGCTCCTCGAGCTCGGAGATCCCTTCGAGTGCTTTCGCGCCGAACTGCGCCAGCACATCCGACAGCGCGGCCACGTGCTCCTCGCCAGATGAGAGCACGAGCGGATACTCCGTGAGCGACGAACGCTCCGCCGAGACGCGCACCGTCCCCTCGGCCACCCCGCCGAGTTGCGTGATACGCTCAGCGATCAGGTCGACGTACTCGCCCACGGCCCCGTAGATGTCGTCGAACAGCTCGTGCAACGCGATGAATTGCGGGCCCTTCACGTTCCAGTGCGCCTGCTTGGCCTGTGACTGCAGGTCCACGCAATCCGCGAGACGCGCGTTGAGCAGGGCCACGACGCGTTGCCGCGTGTCGGCCGGGAGTGGGTTCTTCGTCTCGTAGAGCAACGTGCCATCGGCGGCCTCTCGCGCGAGCCGGGCAACTCCACGTCCATCCATCGCCACGTGCCGCCCACCGTTACCGTGCTTCCGTGCAGCCATCGTTTCCCCCTCGTTACCGGATGAATCGAATAAACGGGGAGCAATAAGCTGGCCGCTGGAATACCGGCTATCAGCTATCAGCTATCAGCAATGCCCCGGGACGCCTCCCATCGGGAAATGAAGCGATGCGTTGGGGGTCAGAGTCCTAACGCATCGTTTCAATGCGTCGCGCCATCGGGCGGACGCGGGGGACGCGGCAGGGCGGACGCGGGACGGGCCGCGGAGAACATCTTGCGCGCCCCGGGTGCCGCGTGGCGGGCCGGTCGGAACGGCGATGACGCGGGAAGGGCCGAAACGGCCGGATGACGGCTCTGCACCGACGCCGCGTCGCGCGAGGCCGCGCCGCTTCGGCATCCAGAACGGAGGGGGAGAACGGATGAGGGGATGAGGGGGATGAGAGGGATCGCTCCTCAGCACTCACGCGCCCTCGCGCCGGGGCCGTAACTGATGGGG
>DASURJ010001102.1:0-3711 GCA_036280115.1 Gemmatimonadaceae bacterium | reverse complement strand
GTCCTCTCTCCGACGTCGCGCGCACCCGATGGCGACGAGCGCTCGTCGCCGTGGCGGGAATCGTCGTCCTGACGAGCCCCTGGTGGGGACGCTTCGTCGCATCTCGGCTGTCGTATTTCCGGGTGCGCCGCGTGGAAATCGTGGGGGTTCGGTATCTCGCTCCGAGTGAGATTCTCTCGCGGTTACGGGTGGACACGACGCGGTCGGTGTTCGATGACCCTAGACCGCTCGAGGAGCGGGTGGCGACGCACCCGCAAGTGAGTGAGGTGTCGATCAGCCGAAAGCTTCCCGGGACACTGGTCGTGAACGTGGTCGAGAACCTCCCGGTCGCCCTCGTGTCGACGGAGCGTGGATTTCTGGCGTTCGATGAGCGCGGACGGCAATTGCCACTCGACCCGAGCCGCGTTGCGGTGGATCTTCCCATCGCGGCGCGGCGTGATACGGCGCTCTTCGGGTTGCTGGCCCGCGTGCGGGCTGAACGGCCTGCGGTGTTCGCGCGTGTGAGTGAGGTGCGGCGCGTGGGCGCCCGGGAGGTACTGCTCTACTTCGAGGCGTTACCGGTTCGTGCGATGCTGGACGTGACGCCGGACCGTTTGGCCGAGATATTTCCCGTTGAAGCCGATCTGGCCAAGCGACAGGCTCGCGTCGCGGAGCTCGATCTTCGATTTCGAGACCAGGTGATCGCCAGACTCCAATGAACGTCGAACGACTCGTAGCCGGACTGGACATCGGATCCGCCAAGACCACGACCATCATCGCCGAGGTCGTGGGCGACCTGCCGCGGAACCCGTCCATCCGCATTCTCGGCGTCGGTCAGGCGCGCACCACCGGGCTCCGGCGCGGCGTGGTCTCGGACATCGAAGAGACCACGCGCTCGATCCAGAAGGCGATGACCGACGCGGAGCGCATGGCGGGTGCGCAGATCGCGGAGGTCTACGCGGGGATCGCCGGCGAGCACGTGCAGGCGATGACGAGCAAGGGCATCGTCGCGATCAGCGGCGACGAAATCACCAAGGCGGACGTCGACCGCGCGAACGCGGTCGCGCGCGCGCAGGCCATTCCGCAAGACCGCGAGCTGCTGCACGCGATTCCGCAGGAATACACCGTGGACAAGAACCACGGGATCCGCGATCCGATCGGCATGATCGGCACGCGCCTCGAGACCGAGATGTATCTCGTGACGATCGGCAGCTCGCCGGCCATGAACCTGCGGAAGGCCGTCGAGAAGGCCGGCTACAAGGTGCGCGAGCTCGTGCTCGAGCCGCTCGCGAGCGCGCTGAGCGTGCTGACCGAAGACGAGAAGGAGCTCGGTGTCGCGCTCGTGGAGATGGGCGCCGGCACGACGGACATCGCGGTATTCCACGAGGCGAAGATTCGCCACCTTGGCACGGTGAACTTTGGTGGCAACAACGTCACGAACGACATCGTGCACGGACTCGGCGTCACGCAAGCGGATGCCGAGCGGCTCAAGGAGCGCTACGGATGCGCCTATGAGCCAATGGTGGACCCGTCGGAGGTGATTCAGCTTCCGAGCACGGTCGCGCAAGGGGATCGGCAGATCCCGCGCGAGCTGCTAGCGCACATCATCCACCAGCGCATGGATGAGATCTTCGATCTCGTGCAGCGCGACATCGCGGGGGCTGGCTATGCGGGGAAGCTGAGCGCGGGGATGGTGCTGACCGGTGGAGCGGCGGCTATGCAGGGATCGGTGGAGCTTGCGAGTGACGTGTTCGGGACGGGTGTTCGGATCGGGGTGCCGTCCGAGAACATTGGTGGGCTGACCGATTCGGTCGAGGCGCCGCGTTTTGCGACGGTGACGGGGCTGGCGCAGTATGCCGCCCATCGCTTCGCACTGAGCGGGGCGGGCGCGGGCGGGAAGCGCCTGGCATTGAATGCGCCCGGAGTCGATCGACTGGCGCAGCGGGTGAAGACGTGGCTGCAGGATTTCTTCTAGTCGCTGCGCTCGGAATGACATTCTGAATTAGTCGCCTCTCACGTCCAACGCGTTGAGACGCGCATCTGACGCCACCATTCGTATCGTGATGGTGGCGTCGATGCATCAGGGGCGTTCGTGTCGCACAACAGTCACGCGCGTGATGCGAGAGGAACAGGCGAGTCGGCGCGTCTGACTTCGGTGGAGTCGTCGTCATCTCTTCGGTCGTTAGTCGTTCGATGCGACTTCGGTTGCCATCGTGTTTCGGTCGCGAATGTCATAAAGATTCCGCGACGAAATGCGCTGTGGAAAACGCGATACAAAAACGATGTAATCTTTCGCACCGTGACTCGTCATGCCCGTAGCCAGAAGGGCAAATCTCGTTATATTGGACCCGCACTTCTCGCCGTCTGCTGCCGACACCGTGCTTGCGCAGCTCTCCGTTGATAACGCTTCAGCGTCGCAGTGCATCCAGTGACCCGCCCGGTGATCTGACGTCCATCTTTGCCGTAGTGGAGTATCGCTCGCAATGATCTTCGAGTTCGAGGAGAGCGCAACACAGGGCGCCCGTATGAAAGTCGTGGGCGTCGGCGGTGGCGGCGGAAACGCGGTCAACCGCATGATCGAGGAGCGCCTGGAGGGCGTCGAGTTCATCTCGGTCAACACTGACGCACAGGCGCTGCTCAGTTCGAAGTCGGACGTCAAGATACAGATCGGCAAGAAGCTCACGCGCGGGCTCGGCGCCGGGGCGCGGCCCGAGATCGGCCGCCAGGCGATCGAAGAAAATCGCGACGAGGTCGGACGTTGCCTGACGAATGCCGACCTCGTGTTCATCACCTGCGGCATGGGCGGCGGCACCGGCACCGGTGCGGCTCCCGTCATCGCTGAGCTCGCGAAGGAAGCCGGCGCGCTCACCGTCGGCATCGTGACGCGGCCGTTCCTCTTCGAGGGACGCAAGCGCATGCGTCAAGCCGAACAGGGGATCGGCGAGATGCGCAGGCACGTAGACACGATGATCGTCGTGCCCAACGAGCGGCTCCTCGCCGTCGTCGGCAAGGGGATCCCGTTCCAGGACGCGCTCAAGAAAGCCGACGAGGTGCTGCTGCACGCCACGCAAGGCATCTCGTCGCTCATCAGCGTCACCGGACTCGTGAACGTGGACTTCGCCGACGTGCGCACCGTGATGTCCAACGGTGGATCCGCCCTCATGGGCACCGGCATTGGCCGCGGAGACAACCGCGCCATGGAAGCGGCGCAGCAGGCCATCTCGAGCCCGCTGCTCGACAACGTGTCCATCGCCGGCGCCATGGGCGTGCTCGTGAACATCACCGGCGGCGCGGACCTAACGCTGGGCGAGGTCCATCAGATCAACGAGATCATCCACGACGCGGTCGGTGACGAAGCCGAGATCATCTTCGGCGCCGTGCACGAGCCGGCCATGCAGGGTGAGATTCGCGTCACCGTCATCGCCACCGGATTCGACAAGGCCGTGACGGGCACCATTCCCGTCGCCGAGCCGGTGATGGCGAAGAGTGCCCCGGTGATCCCACTCCACGCACAGCGGACTGCTGCTCAGCCGCGCATCAATACCGTTGCCCCGCGCCCGACCGTCGCCGCCACTGACATCGCGGCGCGTCGTCAGGCACCGACTCCCCAGCCGCTCGACCGCGGCGCCGATCAGGATCTCAGCGACATGGAGATCCCGACGTTCATTCGGAGACAGATGGATTGAGCGCACCGGGCTCGACGGACGCGAACCCGAATTCGGCGGCGCGCGC
>DASURJ010001101.1:0-3607 GCA_036280115.1 Gemmatimonadaceae bacterium | reverse complement strand
ATGCGCTTCGGCCGACGCGAACCGCATCGCGAGCTCGGCGATCGCGGACGCGGCGGTGAACCGATCGAGCTCGGCGGCCAGTTGGCCGCGCGAGCGCGTCACGTCGAACGACGCGAGCGTGTGCAAGTCGCGCCCGGCTTTGACGTAGACCTCGGCGCTGCCCGACGCGAACAGATCGAGCGCGGATCCGTACCGGCTCTTCGGGCGCCGGGCGCCGCGAGCAAGCACCGACTGGATGCCGGCCTCGCGCGTGGCGATGCGAAAGATCCGCGAGGTCTCGAGGTAGTTGAACGCGTGCAGAACCACCGCGTCGGTGCGAAGCGCGGGCATGCGGGAAACTTACCCGCCGAACCTCGCCCTGAGGCCGAGCAGGACGGTGCGGCCCGGCGCGAGGAACCCGAATGCCGGGAAGTATTCGCGATCCAGGGCGTTCTCCACGCGCGCCGTGAGCGTCAGCGGCGCGAGGCGGGCCGATACGTCTCCGAGTGCGAGCTCTCCACTCAGATCGAGCACTGTGTACGACCCGAGCGTCACACGCGCCTGGTTGTCGAAGTCGCGGTCGTCGCGCTCGCCAACGAACCGAACGACGAGCCCCAGACGCGATGCCGCCGAGACGCGATAGCCGGCATCGAGTGTCCCCGTCGCTCCCGGCCGTCGGAGGAGCCGTTCGCCGTTCACGAAGGTTCCGAATGCTCCATTCCCCGCATCGGTCACACGTGTCTCCAGCGCCGTCCACGACGCGCCGAGATCGAACTGGCCAAGTCGCGGCGCGCGCGCCTCGAGCTCCACCCCGCGCGCGATCGCCGCACCGAGGTTCTGGTTCGTGCCACGGAAGTCGGTCGAGGCATTCCCGTCCACGTACTGGATGAGGTCGCGGAACCGCTGATCGAAGTACGTCGCGCTCACGCTCAGTCGTTCGCCCACACGATGCTCGACGGCCGCCTCCCAGCTCATCGTACGCTCCGGATCGAGATCCGGATTCCCGACGGTGAACGCGGACGAGAAGGTCTCCTCGAACGCGGGCGCCTTGAAGGCATTGCCAAGTGCGGCGCGAACGCTCGTCGTCGAGGTGATGTCCCACGCGACAGAGCCTCGTCCCGTCACGAATGTGCCATAGGTTGCGTTCTCGTCGACCCGACCGCTCGCCGTCAACGTGATTCCACGCCCGAGGGCGGCGATCGCCTGGGCATACACCGCTTCGTTCGTTCGGTGAGCGTCGAATGTCGTGTTCGTGGCGGGAAAGCTCGCGAATCGACTCTCGCTGGTCTGTCCGACCTGCTCTCGTTCGACGGCGGCGCCCAGCGAGACCGTCGCTCGGCTCGTTGGGCGGAAGTCTGCACGTACCTCGGCGCTGCGGCGCTCGGTCCGCATGTCATCCTCGCCGTAGAATCCTGCGCTGTCTCCCGGGCTGTCGGGCTGATTCGACGACACGCCATCGAGCCGCGACGCGGCACCGACCACGCGGAGCTCCAGCGTCTGCGTCAGCTGTCGCGCGAGCTCCAGCCCGATGGACGTTCGCTGGTCGCGGCGCACTGCGTTGGAGTCCACGACGGCGCCGCTGCCGTTCGTCGGGAAATGGTATGTCGCGTCGGTGTGGCGCGCAGTGAGGTCGATCGTGCCGAGCGACGGAACGAAGACCAATCGGCCACTCGCCAGGCGATTTCGGTACCCGTTGTTGAACGCGTAGATGCCATCGGACTCCCGCGCCGCGCCGGTAAACGCGTACTGCACGCCGGAGGATCCGCCATCGAAGCCCACCGTTCCCTCGAGCGTGCCGTACGACCCACCCCGCACGTCAGCGAAGCCATGCGCGGGGCCGTCGCCCCGGCGCGTGAAGAGCTGCACGACACCGGTCACGGCGTCCGAGCCGTACATCACGCTCGCCGGGCCCCGCACGACCTCGATGCGGTCGATGTTGTCGGTCGTCAACGACGCGAAGTCGAAGGCGCCGCCCGGGTTGTTCACCGGCACACCGTCGACGAGGACCTTCACGTAATCGCTCTCGCCGCCGCGTGCGAACAGGGCTGTCGTCGCGCCGAACGACCCGCTCCGGACGACCGTGATGCCGGGGACACTCGCCAGAGCATCGGCAACGCTCGCGACCCCGCGCGCACGCAATGCATCACCCGCGAGCACGGTGACCGTTGCCGGCGCCGCGTGGCGGTGGACGGGGACTCGCGTCGCGGTGATCACGATGGGACGCAGCGTCGCAGTGTCCGGAGACTGTTGGGCGGACGTGACGGCGGCCATCGACGGGCTGGCAGCCGCAACCAGGAAGACGAATCGTGTACGCATGTGCCGACGGGAGAGAAAGAGGGCGTTGGACCTTACACTGTGCGACGACCGCGCAGCGGCAGCAGCGCCGGAGCGCCCACCGCCGGGTCGCGTGTCACGACGAGCGGCCACTCGTAGACGCGCTCGAGGACTTCGCCTCGCATCACGTCCGCGGGTGATCCCGCAGCAGCGATACGACCGCGGTGGAGCAGGACGACGTGGCGTGCAAACCGCGCGATGAGGTTCAGCTGATGACTGACGACGAGGATGGCCTGACCGCGCCGAGCGAGGGCGTCGAGTAACTCGAACGCGGCCATCTCGTGCGCGATGTCGAGGTACGTCGTGGGCTCGTCGAGAACGAGCGCGCCGGCGTCCTGAGCGAGCGCGCGCGCGATGCGCACGCGCTGCCATTCACCGCCCGACAGCTCGTCGGTCGTCCGATCGACGAACGCCGCCACCTCGGCCTCGTCGATGGCGCGGGCGATGATCTCGGCGCCCGAGTCGTCCGTGCCTGCCCAGAGCCGCGTGTGCGGATGACGGCCGAGTGCGATGTAGTCGCGTACGGACATCGGGAATGCCGGCTCCTCTCGCTGTCCGACCACGGCCACCCGGCGGGCAAGCTCCCGCCGGTCGAGCTGTGCGGCGTCGTCGCCATCGACGCGAATGGACCCGGCGGCGAGCGGGACGCGTCCGAGCAGCGCACGCACGAGCGTGCTCTTTCCGCTCCCGTTCGGTCCGGCGACGGCGGTGATGACTCCTGGCGCGGCCTCGAAGGACACGCCGTCCACGGCGGGCGCCGCGGCGCGAGGGTATCGGACGGCGACGGCGTCGAAGCGGATCATCGGAGGCGGCGGAGCTGGGCGAGAAAGAACGGCACCCCGGCCAGCGCGGTCACGGCCCCGAGCGGCAACTCGTTAGGCTCCCGGAGCGTCCGCGCGACGAGATCGGCTGCAATCACGAGGGCGGCGCCCGCCAACCCGGCGGCCGCCATCACGGCTCGATGCTTCCGGCCCGCGTGCGCGCGCACGAGATGCGGCACGACGAGGCCCACGAAGCCCACGAGTCCGACCGCGGCAACTGTCGCGGCCGCGAGCAGGGACGCGAGCACATAGGCGCGGCGGCCTGCCCGATCGACGTTCACGCCGAGTCCCGCGGCCGCATCCTCGCCGAGAGCCAGCACGTCGATCTCCGGGGCGAACAGCAGAAGCGCGGCACCGGCGACGAGGGCATACGCGCCGAGCCACGCGACCTCGACCCACGTGGCGGCCGCGACCGATCCCATCATCCACCACAGGGCGTTGCGGGTCGTATCGGGAGGCGACGAAGCGAGCGC
>DASURJ010001100.1:0-4436 GCA_036280115.1 Gemmatimonadaceae bacterium | reverse complement strand
ACGCGGCGATCCGGAAAGCGCTCGGCGGGTAGCCTAACGAGCGTTCACGACGCCGGTCCTCGTGATGGCGTTCGCCACTCGCGCGAGCTCGTCCACCGCGGCCTTCACGTGAACGACGGTCGTTCTCGGGTTCATCATCGTCACGCGTAGCACGCGTCGTCCCTCGAGCACGGTCGTCGTGATCCAGCCGATGCCCGACTGGTTGTACCGTGCGCGGACCTCGCCGTTGATGGCGTCGAGGGTGTCCTCGTCCGGACGCCCGTCGCTCGCACCGACCCACCGGAAGCAGAGGATGTTCGACTCGGGCTCGTGGAGCGTCACGAAGTCTTCACGAGCCGAGAGCGTCTGGTACATCGCGAGCGCGAGGTCGCAGAGATGATCGTGGAGCGCCGCGATGCCGCGTCGCCCGTACCGCTGGAGCACCGCCCAGACCTTGAGCACGTCGCCGCGTCGCGAGCATTGAAAGCTCCGGACGCCCTGATCGCGCACGCGCGCGCGGCCGGCGTCACCGGCGTCGCCGTGAAAGAGATACGGCGCGCGCTGCGCGAAGGCGGCCTGGAGCTCGCGCTCGTCTCGCACGAGGACCATCCCCGCCGGCAGCGGCAAGAGCATCATCTTGTGCGGGTCCCACGCAATGGAGCGCGCCCGCTCGATGCCACGCACACGGTGCCGGTGGCGGTCGGACAGGAGCGCGCTCGCGCCGTGTGCACCGTCGACGTGCAGCCAGATTCCGCGCGCGTCGCACAGGTGGCCGATGCGATCGAGGTCGTCGAATGCGCCGGTCGCGGTGTGCCCCGCCGTCGCGACCACCGCCATCACACGCGTGCCGGCGGCGCTCAGCCGCACGAGCTCGCGCTCGAGTGCGTCCGGGTTCATCCGATAACGCTCGGACGGGATGGCAATCGCGCTCTGCATTCCGAGGCCGAGCTGCGCCACGGCTCGCGTAACGGCGTAGTGCGTGTGCTCGCCGCACAGAACGACCGGCGCGCGGTCACTCACGCCCTCGACCCACGAGTCCGGCAATGCGGCGGCGCGCGCCGCGAGCAGCGCGGTGAACGTTGCCTCGGTGCCACCCGATGTGAACGTGCCGCCACTCGCCGCCGGAAGTCCGGCGGCGTCGCACATCCAACGAACGACTCGCGTCTCGAGCGCGGTGAGCGTCGGCGACATCTCCTCGACCGCGATCGACTGATTGAGGGCCGAGATGACGCCGTCTACCCATGCGGCGACGGGAAGCGCGAACGAGACCTGATGCCCCATGTACATGGGGTGCGCGAGGTGATTCGCGTCGGCGATGATATCGTCGCGAATCCGATCGACGACATCGGCGAGCGGGCGGCCATCCTCGGGCATCGGTTCGGCGAACCGTGCGTCGACCTCGTCCCGCTGCACGGTGAGCGAGACCGCCCCTTCACCCCGACGCGTGGCCGCGAGGTAGTCGGTGGCGAGCGACGTCACGCGAGCCGCGGCGTCAGGCAGTGCATCGCGCTCGACCTCGCGCAGGATGTCGTCGATCATGTCGGCGCGACCACGCGATCGCCCGTGAGCGGCAGCGACAGGAGGTGGCGGGCTGGTTGCGGCTCGTTGCTCAACGAGCAGTCGATGGATGTCAGGATGGCCGGTTCATCAATGCGCATGGAGAGAAGGGCACGCCGCTCTTCGTGCGAGAGCTCGCGATAGAAGCTCAGTGTGATATGTGGGGTGAACGCGAAGCGCGGCGGCGCGTACCGCAGCCCGCTTCGCGTTATGCGCTCGTGCAGCTCCCGGAGCGGGCCGTACGGCCGCAGCGGGATCACGATGATTTCGGTCTGCATGAATCTGACGGGTCGCCCGAGCTCGAGGGTCATCGGTGGCGTAGTGGCCGCGATGTTGCCGAGGGCGGCCCGCAACTCATCGGTCGAGGTGCTCGGTGCGATGGGGCCGGCGCCCGACGACCCGATGATCGTGATATGCGGCGGCAGCATTCGGGCGAGCTTCGGGTCGAAGCGCGCCTGGATCTCCCCTACAAGCGCCGCGAGCGACGGCTGGAGGGGGGCCACCACATAGATACCGGTTCCCGGGCGCCACCGGCGCGGGATACCCGCCGGGGGGAGCTCCGGCTTCTTCGTCACCGCCTCATCGGGGAGATCACGCCTGGTAATAACGAAACCCTGAAAACGAATGCTCCATTGTCGCCGGGTGAGATCGATCCCGCCAGCAGCCAGTCGTCTATCCGGTTGGCCGGATGCGAATGGTGGTAGCGGACGATCTTCCTGCCCGCAAAGCTCCCAATGAGGGCTCCGGTGATCACGTCGCTCGCCCAATGCTTGTTGTTGTACATCCGCGAAATCCCGATGAGGGCAGCGCCTCCGTACATGATGGGCGCGACGGCCCAGTTGGCCTCGGGCCACCACCGCTTTGCTTCCGTCACAGCGACAGCGGCCGCCGCGAAACCGCCCACGCTATGCCCGGAGGGAAAGGAGCGGTAGTCCTCACCGCGAAAAAATCCGCGACCGAGCTTGAACTGAAACGGGTCGGGATCATCCTCGCTGACGTGCGGCCGCGCGCGACCGAAGGTCCCCTTCAGCACGAGCCCGGTGAGGTGACCGATGACGAGCGCTTCGGTCCCGTGGAGCCCCAGATCCGCCATTCGCGCATTGTCGAACGCGCGGCCGGCGCCGTAGAGCGATGCGCCGATGATATACGCACCCGGACCGCCGACGAATCGAAACACCGCCGCGGTGCGCGCCAGGAATCGGTTCTCCTGAACCCACGGTCGCTGGAGGCGCTCGGCGAAGTGACGGTCGAGGGGCGCCGCCGCCAGCGTCGCGACCATGAACCCTGCGGCGTAGTAGGCGTCCCGCCTCACGAAGAGCGGATCAGCAGAGACGGCGGTGGTATCCGCCGGCTGCGCCGCCAACGGTGACGCATCCAGCGGCGACGCGATCAGACTGCATCCGAGAACGACGCGTCGCAACACGGTAGGCTCCGGCGTTGTGGGAACGGCTGTCGTCGGAGTGCACCGGCCGTGCCCCTGGCGCCGAGTGGGCACGAAGCCATCATTCACGCGTGACGATCACTGACCTGTCATCGAGCGCGCTCGCGCGCGCGCACGCAATCCCGACCGTGGCGCTCGCCGCGTTTCCAGCTCCCATCGAGGAGCTCAGGCGCCTACGCGACGCGCTCGGCGGAGGGCCACGCCTGATCGCGAAGCGCGACGACGCCATCCCGTTCGGCTTCGGCGGCAACAAGGTGCGGAAGTTGGCGATCGTGGCCGCGAAGGCCGTGGCGGATGGCGCCGATTCGCTGATCACGATCGGCGGCATTCAATCGAATCACGCGCGTGCCACGGCGGCGACGGCGGCGAAGCTCGGGCTCGACTGTTTTCTCGTCGCGAACGGAGAGAAGCCGGCTCGTCCAACGGGCAACGCGCTGCTCGATGCGCTGCTCGGCGCGGAGATCGAGTATGTCCCGTCACGCACCGATCGAGTGCCGACCATGGAGCGCAGAGCCGAGGCGCTTCGCGCGGCGGGGCGTCGCCCGGTCACTATTCCGCTGGGCGCGTCGACGCCGCTCGGCGCGGTCGGGTTCGTGCGGGCGGTGGGTGAGCTGCTCGAGCAGGGGGTGCGTCCGGACGTGATCGTGCATGCGGCGTCGTCGGGCGGCACGCAGGCGGGGCTCGTCGCCGGCTGCGCGCTGCACGGACTCGCGACGCGCGTGATCGGCGTGAGCGCCGACGATCCTGCGGCGGACGTGGAGCGTCAGGTGCGGTCCATCATCGCGGGGATGACCGAACTTCTGGGGCCGTCGCTGGCGGCCGTGGCGCGAGACGCGCCCGTTGAGGTCGACGATTCGTTCGTGGGCGGCGGGTACGGCGTGCCGACGGAGGCATCGATGGAGGCGCAGCGACTCGCGGCGCGCACCGAGGCGCTGTTCGTCGATCACACGTACACGGCGAAGGCGCTCGCGGCGCTCATCGCCCGCGTCCGCGATGGACGGATCCCCGGCGACGCGACGGTCGTGTTCTGGCACACCGGGGGGCAGGTGGGGATGTTTGCATAAGAAGCAGCTATCAGCCATCAGCCGTCAGCTATCAGCAATACAAGGATGCGTTAGGGGTCAGAGTCCTAACGCATCCCTTCATTGCATCGCGCCATCGAACGGACGCGGAGGCCGCGGCAGGGGCGGGCGCGGATATAGCCACGGAGAACGGCTCCCACCCTTCCAGTCCGGTGTACGCCGGCCGATCGGAACGGCGATGACGCGGATGACGCGGATACTGCCGGATGGGGGGACGCGTCTCGCGCCGGGTTCGGCATCCAGGCGTGAGAGGGGGGACGGATGAGGGGATGAAGGGATGAGGAACATCATCCTGCGCGAGTGAGAGCCCCTCCCGCCGGAGCGTGAAGTGAGGGGAACTGCCCGTGGGGGACGCCACTCGCCCCGGGAGCAGTTCC
>DASURJ010001099.1:0-11487 GCA_036280115.1 Gemmatimonadaceae bacterium | reverse complement strand
GGAGCCTGCGCAGGCTCCGACGACGAGAGCGAGCACCGCGGGCGCGGTACGACTGGCTCGGCGAGGCATGGACCACCTCCGGGTGGCAGGGAGCCCCCATAGGCTGCGGGCATCCCACGGCACCGCAGCCCAAGCGCACTTTGGCCATCGCCAGGAAACGCACTAATCCGGCGACATCACACGTCGGCGTGCGATCGATGGCTCCACTTTAGGATGTTTTTTTGGGCGGTGTCAAGCGAGCCCACCGGCGCGTGCCGGACATCAGTTGGTCGTGCGAAGACGGGCTCGGGCCCTCGATCCGACCTATAGCAGGCGTTAGGCTCGTTTCATATTCGCGTGAGCAATGCCGCTCCTCGCGGCGAGAGCCGATAGCCTACCTCGAGACTCTCGGTCAGCCCCAACGCCTTGAGCTTTCGCACGTTCGCCTTGAAAGCGAGACGCTCCATCCCGACTGCCGTACAGAGGTCGCCGGCTCGAACCGCTGGATTGTCGCGAATGAGCTCCAGGTAGCGACGCGTCCACGCTCCGCCCGGCGCACTGGCGTCGAGCTTCGCGAGCTTCGCCCTCAGCCCGGCCATCTCGGCCTCGCTCAGCGAGTCTTGCACGCGAAGCGCGATGCGAGGATCGGCACCCAACGCGCCAAGCTCGACGCGGTAAAGCTCGCCTTCGACGCGACCCGCCAGTTCCTCCCACAGCGCCTGACGCGACGCGTAGCCCGCCCGCCTCGCGTCTTCCTCCGTGATGTCACCGTCGGAGATCCGCCGCACTGCTACGATGTGAAGTTGGCCGATCGGTAACAGGAGCGTCCCACCCGTGCGAACCGTGGGTCGGCGCCAACGCCGGAATGCCAGTGTGATGCGCCCGTCGCGGATCCCATCGAGCGCGGCCTGCCGGAAGAGCATCGTACCCCCAGTTAACGTTCAGTGCCCTCGAACCGTCAGCCATTCCGGTATGAGGATCAAGCTCGCCATAACGGTGCTGCTTCTCGGCAGCGTCATCCAGATCATCGCCTGCCGCGCCCGCCCCGCCGTGCGGGTCGAAGCCGACTCCGCGCAACGGGTGCTCAGACACGGAGGGCGCGAACGTACCTACGTCGTGCGCGTGCCGTCCGGAATCTCGCGCGACGGTGCGGCCGCCCCCCTCGTCATCGTGCTGCACGGGGGCGGGGGCAACGCGCGCAACGCCGAAGCCATGACCGGCTTCACCGCGAAGGGCGCGGCCGAGCGGTTCGTCGTCGTCTATCCCGAGGGCACGTCACGCGGGAGGCCGCTGCTCACATGGAACGCCGGTCACTGCTGCGGATACGCCATGGAACAGCGAGTCGACGACGTCGATTTCATCCGTGCCGTCATCGATGACGTCTCCGCCAGCTACCCCATCGATCGCAAACGCGTCTACGTGACGGGAATGTCCAACGGCGCGATGATGGCGCACCGGTTGGGCATCGAGCTCTCGGACAGGGTCGCGGCGATCGCGCCCGTGGTGGGAACGATTTTTGGCGATGAGCCACGTCCCCGTTCCCCTGTATCGGCGCTCATGATCAATGGGGTGCTCGACGAGTTCGTGCCCTATCGCGGTGGGCCTCCGGGCGGTCGATTCCGCGAGGCATGGGATGGTACGCCGACGAAGCCCGCCCTCGATCAGGCGCGATTCTGGGCCGCCGTGAACGGCTGCAGTTCCGCGCTGCACACGGAAGACCGTGGCGCCTACCAGGTGGGACGACACGACTGCATGCCGCCGATCGCCGTCGAGATCTATAGCGTGGAGGACAACGGTCACGCGTGGCCCGGGGGCAGAAGCGGCTCGCGACTCGGCGATACGCCGAGCACATCCCTGAACGCCACCGACGTCATCTGGGCGTTCTTCCGAGCGCATCCGAAGCCGTGATGTCCGCCTAGGCCGCGGTGAATTGCGCGATGCGGACGTTCGTCAGGGGCCGCTGTAGCGCCGGTCCCGACGTCCTCTGCGCGGTTCGAGTTTCGAGGCTGCGATTTCTGCAGCGATGCGATGTCTGGCGCCGTGGGCTTCCTCGGCGGACAACTCGCCCCGCGCATAGCGGCCCGCGAACTCGGCTTCGACATCCGCTTCGGCCACCTCGACCGGCTCCGCCTCGCCGGGAAAGGTGACCTCGTACCCCCATCCCTTCGCGTACTCGACGGTGACGGGTCGCATGCGGCCGGTATACCGGTTCGGGCTGGAAAGGTTCCGTCGGCGGTGAGACGGAACGAACCTAACGACCGCGAAGCGTTGGGCCCAGTTGCCGACACGCGTTCCGGCCGAGCAACGAGTGACGAAACGCAACGACCCGTCCCTGGGTTCGCCGCGCGCGACGGCGGTTGGTACCGGAAAACCTCGCCGCAGCCCTTATAATAAACCTATCCCGCCTTTGGCGTGTCTATCAGGCCATCTGGAATCAGGCAGAACGTACCATGCGGCGTCGGACCGAAGCGGTACGGCCGTCCGATAACCCCGACCCGGCGGCCTTCCTTCCGCTCCCGAATCTCCCGTACCTCGTCATGCTCAGCATCGCCGAGCAGCCGAGACATGGATGGGCGATCATCAAACGCATCGAGGAGCTGAACGGGCCGCGCGCGGCACCGAGCTCCGGCTCGCTGTATCTCGCGATTGCGCGCCTCGAGGAGCGGGGGCTCATCGAGGAATCGCCGTCGCGCGATGCGTCGGCCGATCAGCGCCGAACGTACCGACTCACCGCCTTGGGACGGCGCGTCGTCAGGCTCGAGACAGCTCGGCTCAGCGAACTGGTCGGGCTCGCGAAGCGCTGGCTCGGACCGGAGCCCGACCGGTGAGCCACGTCGCCGAACGACTCTTCGGGCTAGCGCTGTTGCTGCTGCCGCGGCGCCTCCGCGCGCGTGCACGTGACGAGATGCTCGAGGTGTTTCGCGATCGCGTCGGTGAGGCGAAGCCTGCGCGCCGCCCGCTGGTGGCGCTCGCCGAGATCGGTGGCGTGCTCGCGACCGCGGTTCGCGCGCGTCACGCCGACCGCTGGACACGGGCGACCGTGCCGACGTCCAGCCGGCATCCCGACGAGTCGACCGTCCCCCAATTCCCTGCCTCCCCGAGGACAACCATGGAGCAGACGCTCGGCGACATTCGCTTCGCCATCCGCACCTTCGCGCGGCGGCCACTCATGCTGGGCATTGCGGCCCTCAGTCTCGCGTTAGGTATCGGCGCCAGCGCCGCCATGTTCAGCGTCGTCGACGCCGTGCTCCTGCGTCCGCTGCCGTTCGACCGCCCGGACCGTCTCGTCTCCGTGTACCCGAGCTGGCCGGAGCTCCGTGGGCATCCCACCATGTCGCAGTTCGCGGACCGCGGCACGTTCTCGTGGGCCGAGGTCTGGGACATCCGCGACAACCAGACGTCGTTCGAGTCGATTGGCGCGTACGACTACTGGCCGGCAACCGTCCTGGGAGACGGTCCGCCGGAACGGCTCGAGATCGGGCTCGTCACCCCTTCCCTGTTCCGCGTCCTTCGGGTGTCGCCGACCCTCGGCACACCACTGTCGGACGATCCGGGCGCAGGCGAGGCGCGACAGATCGTGCTCAGCGACGCCATGTGGCGCTCACGGTATGGCGCACAGGCGTCTGTGATCGGCACGTCGATCACGCTCGATGACGTCCCGTACACGATCGTGGGCGTCATGCCTCCGCACACGGGCGTCGGCACGAGACAGCCGCAGGCGTGGGTCGCCCGGTCGAGCCGACCGAGCGACGCCGAGGGGCGCGGGAATCACAGCGGGCTCGCGATGATCGCGCGCCTCGAGGATGGCGTGAGCGTGGAGCAGGCGCGCGACGAGGTCGCGCGGATCCTTCGCACGTCCTCCCCGCCCGATCACGGGAAGCACGAGGCCTCGGTCTATCCGCTCCAGGCCGATCGCACGCATACCGTGAGGCCCGCGCTGGTGATGCTGCTCGCCGCAGCGGGGCTGCTGCTCGCCGTCGGGTGCGCGAACGTCGCCGCCATTCTCCTGGGGACGGGGCTCGAGCGGAGGCACGAGATCGCGCTCCGCGGCGCGTTAGGTGCGAGCCGGGGACGGCTCGCGAGACAGCTGCTCACCGAAAGCATGGTACTGGCGGCGGTCGGTGGAGCTGGCGGCGTCGTGATCGCCGTGCTGGCCACCCGCGCGCTGCTCCTGCTCGCGCCCGCCGATCTTCCACGCATCGCCGAGGTGTCGGTGGATTTCCGCGCGCTCGCGTTCGCGATTCTCGTATCGGCCGTGAGCGGAATCATCTTCGGGCTTTTCCCATCCCTCAGCCTCGCTCGACAGCGTCCCGCGGCGGCGCTGGGCTCCAGCCGCGGGAGCATCGGCACGCGGGGGAAAGCACAGTCGATGGTCGTGGTCGGCGAGCTCGCGCTCGCGACCGTGCTGCTCGTGGGTGGGGCGCTTCTGGTCCGTACGCTGGTCGCGCTCAATCACATCGACCCGGGATTTCGTGCCAATGAGCTCCTGGTGGTCCGGCTGGCGCCACCGTTTCAACGATTCCGGCAGCTGGGCGACAGTGCCGACCGTGTCGTCGATGGCTACTTCCAGCGGATCGTCGACGAGGTCGCGTCGGTGCCCGGTGTGCGGGCCGTCGCGGTGACGCAGAATGCGCCGCTCACGAGTGACCGCGGCAACAACGAGGTCGAGCCGGAGGGGTGGCGGGCGCCGAACGGCAGCGCGGGGCTACTCGCCGAGCGCCGCTTCGTGTCCGTCGACTACTTTCGCACGTTAGGGATCAGGCTCGTCGCCGGGCGGCCGTTCGGCGCCGAGGATGACCGCGCGGATGCGCCGCCGGCCATGATCATCTCGGAGGGGCTAGCGAAGCGCGTCTGGCCCAACGAGTCGGCGGTCGGCAAGCGTATCAAGTTCTGGGGGCGCGAGCCGCAGTCGATCGTCGTCGGTGTTGCGGCCGACGTGAACGACGAGGAGATCGAGCAGCCGACGCAGTTCGCCTACTACGTGCCGCTTCGGCAGATGGGCCCGCAGGTGGGGCGCATCATGGTGCGCACCGACCGGGACCCGGCGACACTCATCCCGGTCATTCGCGAGCGGGTGTGGAAGGCCGATCCGGCGATCGCGATCCCGGGAATCGAGCCGTATCGGACCCTGATCGCCGCGCAGGTGAGCGAGGAGCGCTATCGCGCGCGTCTCATGGTGGTGTTCGCCGCGCTCGCCGCTGTGTTCGCTGCCATGGGCGTGTACGGCGTGACGGCCCGCTCGGTCGCTCGGCGCACGCGCGAAATCGGCATCCGCGTGGCGTTAGGCGCCGAACCGCGGGCCGTGCTGTCGGGCGTGCTGATGGAGGGGTTCCGTCTCGCGGCGTTGGGCGTCGCGATCGGCCTCGTCGCGGCGATCCCGCTGGCCCGAAGCGTCGAGCGGCTGCTGTTCGGCGTTCGCCCGAGCGATCCGGTCACTCTTGGGATGATCGGGGTCATCGTGTGCATGTTCTCGGTGGCCGCGGCGCTTCCGCCTGGCCGCCGAGCGGTCGGCGTGAGTCCCATGACAGCCCTTCGGAGCGACTGAGCGAGGTGGATGGGAGCGTCCGCGGTGCCTCCGCCGGGCGGTCGAACGGACACCAATCCGGTGTCGGCCGCGTACTGTTCTACAGTACCCTTCCCTCTCACACGTCGAGGTGGAGATGGCCGGTCAAGGTTCCGCCGGAAATGTCATCGCTGCGCTGTGCAGCTTCTTCATCCCCGGACTGGGGCAGCTACTGCAGGGCCGGCTCATCAAGGCCGTGATCCAGTTCGTGCTCGCCGGGCTGCTCTGGATCATCCTGATGGGGTGGATCATTCACCTCTGGTCGATCCTTGATGCGGCGACATACAAACCGCGGTCGTAGCGCTCGGTCCCTTTCGTTCGCCTCGCGGTGCTGTATGGTGCGTTCGCCGACATCGTCCTGGCCGTTCACTTCGCGTTCGTGTTGTTCGTCGTGTTCGGCGGAGTGCTCGTGCTGCGATGGCCGCGTCTGGCAGGGGCGCACATACCTGTCGCGCTCTACGGTGCCCTGATCGAGTTCGTCGGCTTCATCTGCCCGCTCACGCCGCTCGAGGTCTGGCTGCGCCGGCTCGGCGGCGAAGCGGGGTACGAGGGCGGGTTCATCGAGCGCTACATCACGGCGGCGCTCTATCCCACGGGCCTGACGCGCGAGATCCAACTCGCGCTCGGTCTTGGAGTACTGGTGCTGAACGCCATCGTGTACGCGTTCGTGTGGCGCCGGTGGAAGGGTGGGCGTCTGCCCGACGAGGGCTGACGCCCGACGAGACTCGACCGGTGCGCAGGCTGTCATTCCGCCCTGATGGCGACCAGCGGGTCCGTACGCGCTGCCCGGCGCGCCGGAAGGTAGCTCGCCACCAGCGCCACGACGCCGAGCACGATCGGGACGGCGACGAACGTCACCGGGTCGGTCGCGCTCGTCTCGAACAGCATCGATCGCAGCAGCCGCGTGGCCGCGAACGAGCCTGCAATGCCAAGGATCACGCCACCGATCGCGTACCGCGCTCCGTCGCGCAGCACGAGCCGCACGATACCGTGCGGTGAAGCACCTAACGCAATGCGAATCCCCACCTCGCGCGTCCGCTGCACGACGCTGTACGCGATGATGCCGTACAGCCCCGTCGCCGCGAGCAGCAGCGCCGCGACGGCAAAGCCGCTCAGGAGCGACGTCACGAAGCGCCGCACCGCAGGGAGCCCCACATCGAGGACGCTGGGATCGCCGCGCAGATCGATCGCCGGGTCCACGTTGTGCACAGCCTCCTCCACACTTCGCAGCACGCCCGACGGGTTCTGGGCGCGCGCCACGAAGTTCATCCACGGCCAGACCTCGAGCGTGTACGGGAGGAACAGTTCGGGGTTCACCGCGGTCTCGCGGCCGAACTGCCGGACGTCACCGACGACCCCGACCACCGGGAGTGTGACCGGCTGGCCGAAATCCGCCCGTGCCTGGGAAGCCCGATACGTGGTGATCGGTTTGCCAACGGGGTCTGTTCCCGGGAACAACCGCTTCGCCAGCGTTTCGTTGATGACGAACCCGTTTGGCGCGCGCATGTCGTCCTCGGTGAACCACCGGCCGGAGACGAGCGGCATGCGCAGCGTCCGAAGGTACGTGTCGGAGACCGGATGGTAGAGCGCACGGAGCTCCTGGCCGTCGGTCGGCTGCCCGGCGGCTTCGACCTTCGTGGGGATCAACGCGCCACCCGCGATCGCTGCCATCTCCACACCCGGAACGGCTTCCACCGCGTCCACGATCCGACGGTACAGCAACGCCGCATCTGCCGGCGCCTCGTACTTCTTGCCCGTCGGGGCGAGGTTGAAGGCGATCACGTTCGTCGGGTCGTAGCCTAACGGCGTGGATAGGATCCGACGCACGCTCTGAATCAAAAGCCCGGCGCCAGTGAGCAGGGTAAACGCGAGCCCGAACTGCAGCGACACGAGCACACTGCGCGCTCGGCGCTCGCCGCCGCTCCCGACAGCCGCCGTCGCGCCACTCCGGAGCCGATCCATCAGGTTCGCGGCCGTCCGGCTCGCGTACAACGCCGGCAGCACACCGACGAGGAACGCCGAGACGGTCGCCGCACCTAACGCGAACAGGAGCGCACGGGCGTCGAGCGTGATCTCGGCCCCGAACGGCAACCGCTCGGCCGCGTACTGCCTGACGAAACCCACGAGCGCGCGGCCGACGAGCGCGCCGAGCACGCCGGCGAGAACCGCGACCGCGAGTGTCTCGGTCGCGAGCTGACGCACGATCCGCCATCGTCCCGCACCCAGGACCGAGCGCACCGCGAGCTCGCGGGCTCGAGAGCCCGCCCGCACGAGGAACAGGTTCGCCACGTTCGCGCACGCGAGCACGAGCACGAGGCCGATCGACGAGGAGATCAGGAACAGCGTCGAACGGAGGTCGCCGAACAGCTCCTGGCTGAACGTCCGCAGCGAGATCGATGTCCAGTGCGCCTGCTCGGCCGGGTAGGCATCGGCGAGCCGCCGCTGGATCGTGCGCATGGCCGCCATCGCTCGCGCGGAGTCGACGCCGGCGCGGAGTCGCATGGCGGCGCGCGCGTCCACGTGAAGGCCGCGGAGCGAGAGCGTGTTGTACCGCGTCTGGTAGATCGAGATGGGCTGCCAGATCGAGGTCGATATCCATTGCGGCGCGCCGGCGAAGTTCGGGTAAGCGAACCCGCGCGGCATGACGCCGATGATCGTCGTCGGTACGCTGTCGATGGCGACGGTCTTCCCGATGACGGACGGGTCGCCCGCGAAGCGCTGCGTGAAGAGCTCGTAGGAGATGACCCCGACCTCTGGCCCGCCGGGTCGTTCCTCTTCGGGCGCGAAGGTGCGGCCGAAGAGAGGTGATGCGCCCAGGAGCTTGAAGAAGCCCGGGGTCACGTACGCAGCGATCTTCTGCTCGGGACCGTCGCTTCCTTCGGCTTCACCAACCGAGACGGCGTCGCCGCGGATGAACGCCATCCCCTCGATGGCATCGGACACCGAGGCCGCGGCCTCCTGCCAGTCGCGGAACGTCGGGTAGGACGGGACTCGAAGCGCACCGTCATCGCTCCGCTCGTAGACCGTGTAGAGTGTTTCCGGCGAGCGGTACGGCAGACCGCGGAGGAGAACGGCGTCCACGACGCTGAACGCGGCGGTGACGCAGGCGACGCCGAGGGCAAGCGTGAGGACGGCGACGGTGGTGAACGCCGGCGTCCGCCGCAGCGATCGTAGCGCGAACGCGAGCTCGCGAGTGATGGAACCTCGGACGTCCATGGTAATCGACCTGAACGGTTGGCGGATTGGCGCCCCGATCGTGGCTGCCACGACACGGGGGTCACCGAGATAACCGCAGGTTGCGTAATTCGGTCACCGGCGCTTCTGTTCTCGGCACCCTAACAGGGAGACGCCGATGCCTCGCATCCGTACCCACCTTGTTTGGCTGGCAGCACTCGCTGCGCTGACGCCGCTACGCTCCAGCTCGCAGCCGCCCGCCCGCGTTCAGTACCCCACGACGCGCGCGGTCGACCACGTCGACGATTACGGTGGGGTGAAGGTCGCCGACCCCTATCGATGGCTCGAAGCGATCGACAGCGCGAACGTCGCGGAGTGGGTGCGGTCGCAGAATGCGGTGACGTTGCCATACCTCGCCGCGCTTCCGGGGCGCGACCTGCTCAAGCAGCGAATCACGGCGCTCTACGACTTCCCGCGAACGAGCCTGCCGTTCTGGGAGGGGGCACGCTGGTTCTACGCCAAGAACTCGGGGCTGCAACGCCAGAACGTCTGGTACGCACGCACAACGCTCGATGGCCCCGAACGCGTCGTCCTCGACCCGAATCAGCTCTCCCCTGATGGTTCGATCGCGCTGTCGGGGTTCTCGCCGTCGCCCGACGGAAAGATGCTCGCGTACGGGCAGAGCGAAGGTGGCTCCGACTGGGTCACCTACTACGTGCGCGACCTGACGACGGGACGAAACACGGCGGACACGATTCGCTGGGTGAAGTTCAGCGGCACGTCATGGACCGACGATGGGAAAGGCTTCTTCTACTCCCGCTTCCCCGAGCCACCCAAAGGGGCACAGCTCAAGGTGAAGCTCGAGCATCACACGCTGTACTACCATAAACTCGGCACCCCGCAGTCGGCGGACGTGAAGATCTACGCTCGGCCGGACCAGCCGTCCTGGTTCGTGTTCGCCAGCGTGGATGAGTCGGGGCGCTACCTGTACGTCATGACGTCGAAGGGGACGGACAAGAACGAGCTCTACCTGGCCGACCTCGGTTCTCCGTCGCAGCCGAACATCCGCGCTGCGGTGTTGCCCGTGGTGACGGGGCACGATGCCAACACGTTCCCGTTAGGCGTCGCGAACGGGCGGCTATACCTGCAGACAGACAGCGACGCGCCAAATCGCAAGATCGTGTCGGCGCCCGTCAGCAACCCGGCGCCGAGCTCGTGGACGACAATCATCCCAGAGGGCGACATGCCCATCGAGGGGGCGTCGCTCGTGGCGGGGCGAATTGGCGTCCTCTCGCTGCAGGACGTGGCCTCGGTCGTTCGTCTCTACTCGCTCGACGGGAAGCTCGAGCGGGACGTGCCGATGCCCGGGCTTGGCAGTGCAAGCGGACTTGTTGGGCGCTTCGATCGTCCGGAGCTCTTCTACAGCTTCACGTCCCCGCTGTTTCCGGCGACCGCATTCGTGTACGATCCGGCGACGAACACGAGTCGCCCGTTCAACCCACCCAAGCTCACGTTCGATACGACCCGGTTCGAGACGAAGCGCGTGTTCTATAACAGCAAGGACGGCACGCGTGTCCCGATGTTCATCACGCATCGGCGGGATCTCGTGCAGAACGGGAACAACCCGACGATGCTGTACGCGTACGGCGGGTTCGCCGCGAGTACGCGGCCCGGGTTCCGTCCGGACGTGATCGCGTGGGTGGAGCAGGGCGGCGTGTACGCGGTCGCCAACATCCGCGGCGGCGGCGAGTACGGCGAGGAGTGGCACCGTGCCGGCCAGTTCGAGAAGAAGCAGAACGTCTTCGACGACTTCATTGGCGCAGCGGAGTATCTCATCCGGGAGAAATACACGTCTCCGGCGAAGCTCGCGATCAATGGTGGCTCGAACGGTGGTCTGCTGGTGGGCGCCGTGATGACGCAGCGCCCGGAGCTATTCGGCGTGGCGGTGCCGCAGGTCGGCGTGCTCGACATGCTCCGGTATGATGCGTTCACGGGTGGCGCGGCCTGGGTCACCGAGTACGGCGCGTCGAGCGACACGGCGGCGTTTCGGTACCTGCGTGCCTATTCACCGGTGCATAACGTGAAGGCCGGCGTCTGTTACCCCGCGACGTTACTGACGACAGCCGACCACGACGATCGCGTGGTGCCGAGCCACTCGTACAAGTTCGCGGCGACGCTGCAGAAGGTGCAGAGTGCGGCGCCGAATTGTACGAGGCCGGTGCTTCTGCGAGTCGAAGTCCAGGGCAGTCATGGCTATCGCCCCCTCGATCGCCGGATTGCCGAGCTCGCAGACATCTGGGCGTTCACCGCGTTCCACCTCGGCGCGAGAGTGAGGCCGCCGAATGCGGTTGTGCAGTAATCTGACATTCCGAGCCGTCTTTCCGGGAGGCACGTATGCGCGCCGAGAGCATCCAGTTTGTGGACACGTGGTTCGAGGAAGTGTGGCGGAAGGGCAACCCCGAGGCCATCGACGCGATGGTGGCCGATGACGCAGTGATGCACGGATTGGGGGAGGCGGATGCCGTCGTTCGTGGTGGTGCGGGGTTCAAGCCGTTCGTGGAGCGCATGCGCGGCGCGTTCCCGGACGTCGACATCCGGCCGGTGCAGACGGTCGAGGAGGATGACCTCATCGTAACGCGGTGGGTCGCGACGATGACGCATCAGGGCGACCACCTCGGCGTGCCGGCGACGGGCCGGCGCGTCACCGTGACGGGCGTGACGATCGTGCGCCTGCAGGACGGCAAGATCGTGGAGGCGTGGAACAACTACGA
>DASURJ010001098.1:0-3024 GCA_036280115.1 Gemmatimonadaceae bacterium | reverse complement strand
CGCGAGCACTCGACAGTCGGCGGCACCGCCGGCGGCCTGGTACGCCGCCGCGAGGAGCATCGCGCGAAGGCGTTTCCCCTCGCCGAGCAGGCTGTACCGGATGGCGTCCGCGACACGAGGCTCTATGCCCCCGAGGTCATCGCAGAAACCGGCGAGCGTCTCGTCGATCGTGGCCCGATCGACGGGAGAGCTCAGACCGATCGCGTCAGGCACGCAGATCGACGACCTTGAAAACGCCGTCGGCCGCCTCCCGCAATTGCTTGAGTCGCGTCTCCGCGTTTGCGAGTGACGCGGACGCCGCCCGCAGCTCGGCGATGCCCTCTTCGAAGAGCGCCAGCGCCGCGTCGAGCTCCATCTCCTCGCTCTCGAGGCGCGCGGCGATCTCCTCGAGACGCTCCATGCTCTTCTCGAACGTCATGCGTCGTGTCCGGCGGAGGTGCTCGCGTCGCCGGGCGGTCGCGAGGTCGTCTCGTGGACTCGCGTACCGGCGGTGCCGTCGCGGAAGACGATCTCGACCGCGGCGCCCTCGCGAAGTGACGTCACGGACCGAATGGTACGGCCGTTCGTGTCGCGAGCAATCGTGTAGCCGCGCTCGAGCGTCGCGAGCGGGCTCAGCGCGTGGAGCCGAGCGCCCGTTGCGTGCAGGGCCACGCGTGGGGGGTCGAGTCGCCTAACGGCAGCGTCACTGAGACGCGCCGCGACGCGCTCGGCCGACTGCCTCGCGCGCGCCACGCGCTCCTCGGCGAGCTCGGTGAACGTAGTGGCTGCCGCGCGCACGCGCTCGCGAAGCTCGGCCAGCACCGGCACCGCGGCTTCGGCCGCTGCGGACGGCGTCGGCGCCCGCAGATCGGCGACGAGATCGCAGACGGAGACGTCGATCTCGTGTCCGACCGCGGAGATCGTTGGAATGGGGCACGCCGCGACCGCCCGCGCGACACGTTCATCGTTGAACGCGCGCAAGTCCTCGCGTGCTCCGCCGCCGCGCCCAATGATCACGACGTCGGCCGCCCCCCAACGTGCCACCTGATCGAGGGCATAGCAGAGCGACTCGGGCGCGGACTCGCCCTGCACCGTCGCCGGCACGAGGACGATCTCGACCGACGGACATCGCCGCTGCGCCACCGCGTGGATGTCGTGCAGCGCGGCACCGTCGCGACTCGTGATGACGGCGATGCGTTTCGGGAAGCGCGGAATTGCTCGCTTGCGCTCGGGATCGAGAAGTCCGTCGGCGGCGAGCCGCGCGCGCGTGAGCTCGAGGGCTTTTCGCCAAAGCCCGTCCCCCTCCGCCTCCATGCGCGTGACGGAGAACTGCATCTCACCGCGCCCGGCGTACACGGTGAGCTGCCCGAACGCGACCACCTGCATGCCGTCGTCCGGGGGCGCGGGGATGCGACGCCGCTCTCGCGACCACACGACGCACCGCAACTGCGCCTCGTGGTCGCGCAGGCAGAAGTACCAGTGCCCGTTGCGATGGGCCTTGAAGTCGGAGACCTCGCCGCGGATCCAGAGTGGCGTGAACGCACCCTCGAGGACGGCCTGCGCCGTGCGCGTGAGCGCCATGATGGACACCGCCGCGGCCGGCGTCGCGCCCGGGACCTCTCCCTGAACGAAGTAGGAGTCCGGAGCTGGCTCGCGTCGTGCCTCCGCGGGCTCGGCCGGGCGGCTATCGCGCGGCCGCTCGCGCATCATACTGCGACGGGGCGGCCGGGCCGCGTCCGTCTCGAACAGCTCCAGCTCACCAGTCGCCGACGCGTTGCCGCGACGCCGCTGCTTCACAGTCCGGCGATCTGGGTCGCCGCGCGTAACGTGTTCTTCATGAGCATGGCAATGGTCATCGGCCCGACACCGCCGGGGACGGG
Organism: Gemmatimonadaceae bacterium; assembly: GCA_036280115.1. Taxonomy (GTDB): domain Bacteria; phylum Gemmatimonadota; class Gemmatimonadetes; order Gemmatimonadales; family Gemmatimonadaceae; genus JAJKIV01. Next base: position 1,165 of record DASURJ010001098.1, on the reverse strand, counting down.
CGTTATGAGCGACGCAACCTCGCGTGCCGATGCGAAGTGTACGTCGCCCACGAGACGGTACCCCTTCGGCACGGTCGCATCGTTCACGCGGTTGATCCCGACGTCGATGACTACCGCGCCCGGCTTGAGCATGTCGCCCGTGATCATCTCCGGCCGGCCGATGGCGGCAATCAGGATATCGGCACGCCGCGTGTGCGACGCCAAATCTGCGGTCCGGCTGTGACAGACCGTCACCGTAGCATTGCCGCCCGGTGCATCCTGCATCAGCAGCGCCGCCATCGGCTTCCCGACGATGTTGCTGCGCCCCACGATGACCGCATCCTTGCCGCGCGTATCGACGCCACTCTGCACGAGCAGTTCCACGGCGCCGGCGGGTGTGCAAGGGACGAAGCCGTCGCGCTCCCCGATCATGAGCTTGCCGACGTTCACGGGATGGAACCCGTCCACGTCCTTCTCGGGGCGGATTCGGCGGATGACCTTCTCCGCGGACATGTGACGCGGGACCGGCATCTGCACGAGGATCCCATGCACGCGCGGATCCTCGTTGAGCGCGTCCACCTGCTCGAGCAACGTGGCTTCGGTCGTGTCGGCGCTCATGCGGATGGTCTCTCCGCGCATGCCCGCTTCCTCGCACGCCTTCGCCTTGGAGCGAACGTACACCGCGCTCGCAGGGTCGTCGCCGACGAGGACGACCGACAGGCCAGGGACCACACCCTTCTCCTTCAGTCGCGCGACGTCGCGCGCAACGTCCTCGCGCACGCGACGTCCGATCGCGACGCCATCGATGAGCCTCGCGGCGCGTTCCGCCGCGCGTGCCACTTCAGTCTCAGCGTGCAAAATCCACCGCCCTCGTTTCTCGGATCACGACGACCTTGATCTGACCGGGGTACTGCAACTCGGCTTCGATACGACGTGCAATTTCCTCGGAGAGCGACGACATGCGCACGTCGTCGACGTCGTCGGGCGTCACGATCACGCGGATCTCCCGGCCCGCCTGAATCGCGAACACCTTCTCGACGCCGCGGTAGCTCGACGCGATCCGTTCGAGCCCCTCGAGACGCTTGACGTAGGTCTCGAACGCCTCGCGCCGGGCGCCCGGCCGCGAGCCCGAGATGGCGTCCGCGGCCTGGACGAGCACCGAAACCTCGCTCTCGTGCGGGACGTC
>DASURJ010001097.1:0-2817 GCA_036280115.1 Gemmatimonadaceae bacterium | reverse complement strand
GGTCGAGCTTCACGACGCGCACGGCCGCCGGCTCGCCACCGCGCGGACCGACGCACGCGGACTTGCCCGCCTTTCCGGTTGGTCCGGCATTCGCGCACCCGATGACGAGGAAGGCTACACGAACTTCGAGGGGTACGTCCGCGTGACGTTAGGCAGCGACCGTGCGGTCACGGCCATCAACCGATGGGACCCCGACCTGTCGCCGTGGCGGTTCAACGTCCAGAGCGCGTGGGGAGACCGCCGCCTCCCGCTCGCCGGAGCGGTCTTCGCCGAGCGCGGGATCTACCGCCCGGGCGAGCGCGTCTACGCCAAGGCGATCCTGCGTACCGGTGCGCTCGGCGCGCTTCGCGTGCCGGCTCGCACCGACTCCATCAAGTGGATCTTCCACGATCGTGACGAAGGCGTGCTCCGCGAGCGGACCGTCACGCCCTCCGCGTTCGGTACCGCGGAACAGTCGCTGGAGCTTCCGGCGACGACCGCGATCGGCACGTACCGCGTCGAGATCCAGGCGAAGCGGCAGGGGAAATGGCGGTCCGTCGCGCAGACCTCCTACCGCGTCGCTGAATACCGGCCGCCGGAGTTCCTCGTGGAGATGAACGGCGACGACGGGACACGACTTCCGGGTGACCGCTTCGGCGTCACCGTCCAGGCGCGCTACCTGTTCGGCGCGCCGATGGCGCGTGCCGCGGTGACGTGGATGGCGCGGCAGTCATCGGTCTCACCGTGGGAGCTGGACATTCCGGGCGTCGAGGACTGGCACATTGGCGAGAGCGGCGCCTGGTGGGAAGACACCAACGCGGAGGGCGATCAGGTCATCGCGAGCGGCGTGGACACGCTCGACGCACGCGGCGAGCGCGAGATCGCCGTCGCGCTCCCACCGACGCCGAACGGCCGCCCGGCTCGCGTGACGCTCCAGGTGAGCGTCACGGACGTCAATCGTCAGGCAGTCGGCGCATCGCGGTCCACGCTTGTCCACCCCGCGGAGCTGTACGTGGCGGCGAAGCCGCTAGGCGCGAGCTACTTCTGGCAGGCCGGCACCCCGCAATCGATTGGCGTCCTGGCGGTACGTCCGGATGGACAGAAGGTCGCCGGGACGCGCGTGCAGGGAACGATCGTCCGCCGCGAGTGGCACCGCGTGCGACGAGAGCGCGGTGGACTCTCGCAGGTGGTGGGCGAGTGGGTGTCCGACACGGTCTCTCGCTGCACCGTAACGACGACCGAGTCGCCGGTGCCATGTGCGTTCACGCCGAATGCGGGCGGCGTGTACGTCATCACCTTTACAGCGACCGACCGCAACGGCCGCGCGGCAACCACGAGCTTCCAGCGCTGGGCATCGGGCTCCGACTGGGTGCCCTGGAACGACGAGTCGCAGTTCAAGATGGACGTGATCCCCGACCGCACCCGCTACTCCGTCGGGGACACGGCCACGGTGTTGTTCGCGTCGCCGTTCACGGACGCCGAAGCGTGGATTACCGTCGAGCGCGAGGGAGTGATCGAGCAGCGGCGTCTCCGACTCGCGTCGGGCTCCACGACATTGAAGTTCCCCATCACCGAGGCGTACGCGCCTAACGCGTTCGTTTCGATCCTCGTCGCCCGAGGTCGAAGTGCGCCGCCCGGGCCACAGGACGACCCAGGCCGCCCGACGATTCGCGTCGGCTACGCCGAGCTGCGCGTGACGCCGGAGGTAAAACGCCTCGCCGTGACGCTCGAGCCCGAGCGGGCCGAGTACGGTCCCGGCGACTCCGCGCGCGTGCGGGTGCGGGTACGCGACGCGCGCGGCGCGGGACAGCGCAGTGAAGTCACGCTCTGGGCGGTGGACGAGGGGGTGCTCTCGCTCACCGGGTACACGACGCCCGACCCGATCGACCTCATCTACCAGGCGCGCGGACTCGGCCTGCGCCTCGCGAGCAACATGACGTCCGTGGCCCCGCAGGTCCCCGAAGGGATGAAGGGAACCCGCGAGCCTGGCGGCGGTGGCGGCGCCGCGGGCGCCGATATTCTCCGCTCGCGCTTCCAGACGACGGCGTTCTTCCTTGGCTCGGTCGTCACCGATGCGCAGGGGAACGCGGTCGCGTCCGCACGCCTCCCCGACAACCTGACGACGTTCCGCGTCATGGCCGTAGCCGTGACGGCGGGCGACCGGTACGGCAAGGGACAGTCGTCGCTGCTCGTCACGCGTCCGCTGCTCGCTCGTCAGGCGCTCCCACGCTTCGTGCGCCCGGGCGACGACTTCCTGGCCGGCGCGGTGATCAACCGGCGAGACGGTACCGCCGCCAGCGTCACGGTCACGGCGGCGGCCACCGGCGTGAGGCTGAGCGGCGACGCAACGCGGACCGCCACGCTCGATGCCGGCCGTGGCACTGAAGTCCGGTTCCCGTTCCGCGCGACGCGCACAGTTGGCGATACGGTGTCGTTCCGCTTCGACGTCACGGGTGGTGGTGATGCCGACGCCGTGCGCGTGACGCTGCCCGTGCGGCCGGACTACCACCCGCGAGCGCACACCGTCGCGGGCGTGCTCCGCGACACGGCCACGGTGGAGCTCGCGCTCCCGACCGGGATCGACCCTGCGCGCTCACGGCTCTCACTCAACCTCGGCATCTCGCCGCTCGCGACGATTCGTGGCATCCAGCAATCGCTCCGCGTGTACCCGTACTACTGCACGGAGCAGGTCATCAGTACGGCAGTGCCGATCCTCGCCCTCTACTCGGCGCAGCGGCAGACGGGTGGCGCCGCGAACGACGCGCAACGGCGCGAGATTGCCCGAACGGTGGAGATCCTGACGCGCCGGCAGCGTGTCGATGGCGGCATCGGGTACTG
>DASURJ010001096.1:0-4015 GCA_036280115.1 Gemmatimonadaceae bacterium | reverse complement strand
GAGATGACGGGAACGACCTGGATTCAGGAGTCCGGAATCCTCGAAGGCCCTGTCGCGATCACCAATACCCACAGCGTCGGCGTCGTGCGCGACGCGATTCTCCAGTGGCAGGTCGGCAAGCCGGGCATGCAACCATGGGGGTTGCCGGTAGTCGCCGAGACGTTCGACGGGGGTCTCAACGACATCAACGGATTTCATGTGAAGGCGGAGCACGCCATTTCCGCGCTCGACGGCGCGAGAGGCGGTCCGGTGCCCGAGGGGAACGTTGGTGGCGGGACCGGTATGGTGTGCCACGGGTTCAAGGGCGGCATCGGCACCGCGTCTCGTCGGCTGCCACCGCAGCAGGGTGGGTACACCGTTGGCGTTCTGGTGCAATGCAACTATGGCGCGCGCCGAGACCTGCGCATCGCCGGAGTCCCCGTCGGGGAAGAGATCGCCGACCTGCTGCCGTGCATTGCCAGCAGCGATCCGGCGGCCGCCAGTCCAGGGCGGGCGTGCGAACCGACGGCGAGAGATGACGACGGGGCCGGGTCGATCATCGTGGTCGTGGCAACCGACGCGCCGTTGCTGCCTCACCAGCTCAAGCGCATCGCGACCCGCGTGTCGCTCGGCATAGGACGGATGGGCGGCTGGGGCGCGAATCCGTCCGGAGACATCTTCGTCGCATTCTCGACAGCGAACGCGGGCACGGCGCGCGCGCCGGACACCACGTCCGTTCGGATGCTGGCGAACGCTCGCCTGTCGCCGCTCTTCACCGCGACCGCTCAGGCGACGGAGGCGGCAATCGTCAACGCACTGCTTGCGGCCGAGACGATGACGGGAGCCAACGACCTGCGTGTCTACGCACTCCCCGTCGACCGTTTGCGCGAGATTATGCGGAAGTACGGACGGTAACGCCGCGGATTTGTGGCGCAGACGACGACTCCGTCGTCAAGCGTCAACTCTGCTCGGCGACCGGGGTATGACTCCGTACAACGGTCCAGCTCCCCACCCGTACGGCGCCGACGACACCCTCGACGTCCAGTCCAGCTGCATCCCGATGGTTCCCGCCTCATCGTTTCTCTTTGCCACGGGCATCGAGAATAGCTATCCCACCATCCGTTCCGGCGCCCGCATCGATCAGATGGAGAAGTGTGGGCACTACGCGCGATGGGAGGAGGACTTCGCGCTCGTACGCGACCTCGGCCTCAACGCCCTGCGCTACGGGCCGCCGTACTATCGCACACACGTAGCGCCCGATCGCTTCGACTGGGATACGGCCGACGCCCCGATGGCCCGGTTGAAGGAGTTGGGCATCGAGGTGGTCGCCGACCTGTGTCATTTCGGGGTCCCGTCCTGGCTCGGCGGCTTTCAGGATGGCGCATTCCCGGTGCTGTTCGCCGAGTACGCGAGGGCGTTTGCGCGACGGTATCCGTGGGTGCGGTACTTCACGCCCGTGAACGAGATCTTCGTCTGTGCGAGCTTCTCGGCGCTCCGTGGTTGGTGGAACGAGTGTGAGGCCAGCGATGCCGCATTCGTGCGCGCGATTCGTAACCTCTGCATGGCGCACGAGCTCGCGGTCGAGGCGATCCTCTCGGAGCGGCCGGACGCGATCATCGTCCAGGGTGAGTCGATGGAGCAGTTTCACGCGGCCGGCCGGTCCGCGGCGCATCAGGCGGATCGGTGGAACGGGCTCAAGTTCCTGGCCCTCGATCTCACGCTGGGGCACGAGCTGGCGCCAGGCATGGCTGCGTATCTCAACGAGCACGGTGTCACGTCGAACGACCTGAGCTTCTTCCGCGAGCGTCGCGGCGTCGGGCAACGGTGGCTCGGTCTGGATTACTATCTGACGTGCGAGCACCGCGTCTCCTCGACCGGTCGCTGCACGACGGCGCGGCAGGGTCTGGGGTTCCGCGCGGGTGCCGCGCAGTACTACCGACGCTACGGCATCCCGCTGTTTCACTGCGAGACGAACCGCGTATCCGGACAGGCGGTCGCGTGGCTCGACTCGCAGTGGCAGGACGTCGTTCACCTGCGCAACGCGGGCGTGCCGGTGCAGGGCTTCACGTGGTATTCGCTGACCGACCAGATCGATTGGCAGCACGCGTTACGCGAGGAGCGCAACGACCTGCACCCGGTGGGCCTGTACGACCTGCAACGCCGGCCGAGGCCGGTGGCACGGCGGTATCGTGAAATCGTGGCGACGTGGAGCGCGGCGTGGGCCGGTGCTGAGATTGACGTCGCACAGGCGCGGGGGCGAGCCGGGTAGCCGAACGACCGACGGCCGCGCTCGCCAGCTCGCTTCGGGCCTCGGTTGCCGCATTGTGTCGAACCACCGGGTTCCGCTCGAAGATGGGACGCCAAGTAACAGGCGCCACGGAGGTTGCGCGCGGGGCGTGCACGTGCCGGCGTGATGCGCCGCGTTAGGCGGTAGCGAAGTATTCGAGGTTCGGCGATGCCCGAACCGTCGAGGGCATGTGAATTGCGCCAGGCGACTGACGCGCGGACACTCGCGCCCGTTGTACGCCTACCGCTCACCGTCGAGACACATGCCAGCAGTCGCGCGCGCGGCCAGCACCACGAGCCGCTCTCCGCTGATCGTCCACAGTCACCTGCGCTGGGATTTCGTTTGGCAACGCCCGCAGCAGATCCTGTCACGCCTCGGCCGGAGTCGCGTCGTGCTGTACGTGGAGGAACCCGTCTTCGTCGACGACTGCGCGACCGGTTCGCTCGACCTCAGTGCGCCAAGTGATGGCGTGCACCGCGTAGTGCCACGCTTGCCGAGCGGACTCGCTCGCTCGTATGACGACGCTGGCGCAATGATCCGGGGGCTGCTCCTCGATCTCGTGAGTGACGGGGGCAGGCTCGCCGGGATGTTCGATCATGCCGTGCAATGGTTCTATACGCCGATGCCGGCGCGGCTCATGATCGGTGCGTTCGGGGAGCGGGGCATCGTCTACGATTGCATGGACGAACTCGCGCAGTTCAGGTTTGCGCCGCCCGAGCTGACCCAACGTGAACGCTTCCTGATGTCGAAGGCCGACGTCGTGTTCACGGGCGGACGGCAGCTCTTCGAGTCGAAATCACGGCACCATACCAACGTTCACTTTTTCGGTTGCGGTGTCGACGCCGATCATTTCGCCCGCGCGCGACACAGTGACACATTCGTTGCTCCCGAGCTGCGTGATCTCCCGGGACCCGTGCTCGGCTACTTCGGCGTGGTCGATGAGCGTCTCGATTACGGTCTCATCGACCGGCTCGCCAACGACTTCGCGAGCGGATCGATCGTGTTCGTCGGCCCCGTGGTGAAGGTGGACCCGCGTGAGCTGCCGGCCCGGAGGAATATTCACTGGCTCGGCCAGCGGGCCTACGCCGCACTCCCGCACTACGTGAAGGGCTTCGATGTCTGCCTCATGCCGTTCGCGCTGAACGCGGCCACGGAATTCATCAACCCGACCAAGACGCTGGAGTACATGGCGGCCGGCAAGCCGATCGTCTCGACGGCGGTTCCCGATGTCGTCCGCAACTTCACGCCTATCGTGCGTGTCGCGCGATCGACCGACGAGTTCATCGATGCCGCGTGGGCGGCGACGGTGCCGGACGAGACGCGAATCGCTGCCGGGATCGCGCGAGCCCGGGAGGCCACGTGGGAGTCGATCGTCGACGCGATGGATCATCTCGTGGCTCGGGCCGTACGGCACGCGCCGGGCGAGGTGGGGAGTGCGACGGAGATCATGGCCAGGCGTCGCCGCGCGGCCACGGGTAGCGCGGCGGCGCGTCTGTCGAACTCGGCGGACGACGGTACGGCGAACGTAGCCTAACGGCGAGCAGCATCGTGCAGGCGGGGGTCGAGCTGTGGGCGGGCATTGAATGCTCGTACAACCGAGTCGGCAACCGATTCTCCGATCAGCTGGAACGAAGCGGGGGGTACTGCCGGCCAGACGACATCGACCGCCTGGCCGAGCTGGGAGTCACCGCCGTCCGCTTTCCCGTGCTGTGGGAGCGCGTGGCCGAGTTCGGGCCGGATGCGTGGCGG
>DASURJ010001095.1:0-6830 GCA_036280115.1 Gemmatimonadaceae bacterium | reverse complement strand
CAAGGTCCTTCGGAAGCAGGGGCTCGAGATTCGAGTCGGCACGAAGGTGACCGGTGCGTCCGTGGAAGAGAACCGTGTGCTCGTTCACACGGAGAAGGACGGAGCGACCGAAACCCTCGACGCCGATTACGTGCTCGTGTCGGTCGGTCGCCGGCCATCCCTCTCCGGCATTGACGCCGCGGCTCTCGGGCTCGGCGTGGGGAAGCGCGGCGAGGTGCTCGTCGACCACGCGATGCGCACTAACCTGCCGAACGTGTATGCTATCGGTGATGTCGTTGGCGGGAAGCTGCTCGCGCACAAGGCCGAGGAGGAAGGCGTCGTTGCCGCGGAGGTGATCGCCGGTAAGCCAACGGAGATGCACTACCGTTCGATGCCCTCCATCGTGTACACCTGGCCCGAGATCGCGAGCGTCGGCCTCGCCGAGCACGAAGTGAAGGAGAGCGGCCGGGAATACAAGGTCGGGAAATTCCCGTTCTCGGCAAACGGACGCGCTCGCACGCTGGGCGAGACCAGCGGCTTCGTGAAATTCATTGCTGATGCCCGGACCGACGAGCTACTCGGCGCACATCTGATCGGGCCTAACGTGTCGGAGCTCTGCGCCGAAGTCGTGTTGGCCTTCGAGTACCGCGGTTCGTCCGAAGACATCGGGGTGACGGTGCATTCGCACCCCACGCTGTCCGAGGCAGTGAAGGAGGCGGCCCTCGGGGTCCTTGGTCGCCCGATTCACCTCTAGCCGTTCGGTCGGCTCGCATGCCGCGGTTCCGGACCGTCCTGCTGGATTGCGATTCGACGCTGTCGGCCATCGAAGGCATCGACGAGCTGGCGGCGCACTGCCGTGAGGAAGTCGCTGCGCTGACTGACGCGGCCATGCGAGGTCGCATCGCGCTCGAGGATGTCTACGGCCGACGCCTCGAGCTGGTGCGGCCGACGCGAGCCGCCGTCGACGCGCTCGGCCGAAAGTACGTGGAGCGACTCGTTCCTGACGCGCGCGAAACCGTCGCGGCACTCCAGGCGGCGGGCGTGGACGTTCGAGTCATCTCGGGCGGCCTGCTTCCCGCGGTCCGTGCCGTAGCCGACGCCGTCGCCATCGCACCCGACCGTGTTGCCGCGGTTGACATTCGCTTCTCGGCGCAGGGCGAGTACGCGGGATTCGACGCCGCGTCCCCCCTCGCCGCAACCGGAGGCAAGCGAGTCGCGATCGAGCGGTGGAACGTTGGCCGCCCCGCCGCCATGGTGGGCGACGGGAGCACCGACCTCGAGGCCCGTCCCGTCGTGGACCTCTTCGTCGCGTTCGCAGGAGTCATCGAACGCCCGGCGGTCGTCAACGCCGCCGACGTCATCATCCGCGCGAATTCGCTGGCGCCGCTCCTTCCTCTGGTAGTGAACGTCGACGAGCTTCCGACTACGTCGCATCGCTCGGTCTACCACCGTGGCGCCGCGCTCGGTGCGGCAGTCACGACCTCTAACCACGCAACTCGCAACTCATGACGGTACAGCCACGCGCCGGCGTCGCAGCCCGGGCAACCCCGGGCGCGCAGGCCGCCTTTGGACGGTTCTTCCTTCCCGGCCCCACCGAGGTTCGTCCGAGCATCCTCGACGCGATGTTGCAGCCGATGATCGGCCATCGCGGCAAATCGATGGAGGAGCTCATCGCGCGCCTCGAGTCCGGTCTCCAGTACGTCTTCCGCACCACGCGCCCGGTGTACATCGCGACCGCCTCGGCAACGGGCCTCATGGAGGCCGCCGTACGCAACGGTGCGCGCGCACGCGTGCTGTCCCTCGTGAATGGCGCGTTCAGTGATCGCTTTTTCCAGATCGCGCGCGCCTGCGGACTCGACGCCGAGGCGTTGACCGTTCCGCTCGGACAGGCGCATACGCCGGACATGCTCGCCGACGCCCTGAAGGGTGGGCGCTTCGACGCGGTCACCGTCGTTCATTCCGAGACCTCGACCGGGGCACTCAACCCCGTTGCGGACCTGGCGCGCGTCGCGCACGAGGCGGGGGACGTCGTGCTGCTCGTGGACAGCGTCACAGGAATCGCCGGTGCCCCGGTGGAGACCGACGCGTGGCAACTCGACTTCGTGCTCACCGGATCGCAGAAGGCGCTTGCGCTGCCGCCAGGGTTGGCGTTCGGCGTCGCGCGTGAGAACGTGCTCGAACGCGCCCGGACGAAGAAGGATCGCGGCATCTACTTCGACCTCGTCGAGTTCGACAAGGGCATTCTGAAGAACCAGACGCCCAACACGCCGGCCGTCTCGTTGTTCTACGCCCTCGCCCAACAGCTCGACGACATCCGGGCCGAGACGATCGAGCGTCGGTGGGAACGACACGACGCCATGGCGCGCCGCACCTGGGCGTGGGTCGACGAGATGCGAGCCAGCGGCGTGGGCGTATCGGTCCTCTCGCCCGAAGGATTCCGGTCTCCCACCGTCACGTGCATTGCCCTCCCGGCATCCCATACCGGGAGCGCCGTCAACTCGGCGATGAAGGCGCGCGGGTTCACGATTTCCGCCGGGTACGGGTCGCTCAAGGACACATCCATCCGGATCGGCCACATGGGGGACCACACGGTCGAGGAGCTCGACGTGCTGCTGGACGCGCTACGTGAGGTGCTCACCGCATGACCGCCATGTATCGCGTGCTCGTCGCGGACCAGATCTCGCTCGACGGGCTGGCGCCGCTTCGCGACGATTCCCGTTTCGAGCTCGTCGTTCGCCCGGGCCTCAAGGGGACCGACCTCGCCGACGCGATCGCCGAGGCCGACGCCGTGCTCGTGCGGAGTGCCACGCAGATTACCCGTGAGTCGCTGGCGCGGGCCAACGGCCTGAAGGTGATCGGACGCGCCGGTGTTGGCGTGGATACGATCGACGTCGACGCCGCCACCGAGCGCGGCATCGCCGTCCTCACGGCGCCCGCCGGCAATACGATCTCCGCTGCCGAGCTCACGCTCGCACTCATGCTCGCGCTGCTTCGCCGCGTGCCGGCCGCCGACCGTTCGATGAAGGCCGGACAGTGGGACCGCAAGAGCTTCAGCGGGACCGAGCTCTACGGAAAGACACTGGGCCTCGTGGGTGCGGGTCGCATTGGCGGCGAGGTCGCGAAACGCGCCCGCGCGTTCGGGATGACCGTCATCGCATACGACCCGTTCCTGATCGCCGAACGAGCACAGGCGTTAGGCATCGAACGTGCCGAGCTCGAGGACGTTCTGCGACGCGCGGACGTCGTGTCGCTGCACGTCCCGCTTACCGAGGCGACGGCCGGTCTGGTCGGAGACCGGGAGCTGGCGCTGATGAAGCCAAGTGCGGTCATCGTGAACGCGGCGCGCGGCGGCGTCGTGAGCGAGGACGCGATCGCGCGTGCCATCCGAGAGAAGCGGATTGCGGGGGCGGCCCTCGACGTCTTCGAGCAGGAGCCACTCCCTGCCGACCACCCGCTCCGCACGCTGGACAACGTCGTGCTCACACCCCATCTCGGCGCGTCCACCGCGGAAGCGCAGCAGAACGTGGCGATCGAGATCGCCGAAGCGGTGCGTGCCGCCCTCGTCGACGGCGACCTCGCGCGCGCCGTGAACGCGCCGGGGCTCGGCGGTGAAGAGATGCGCCGACTTCGTCCACTGCTCGAGCTCGCGGAACGGCTCGGCATACTCACCGCCGCGCTCGCCGATGGCGGAATCGCACGGGTCGAGGTTCGCTATTCCGGCGCGGCAACCAATGGTCTTCGCCTGCTCACCGCGACGGTCCTGTGCGGCGCGCTGTCACGCGTCGTCGGCGCGAGCGCGGTGAATACCGTGAACGCGCTTCACGTCGCCGCGGCACACGGCATTCGCGTCGATCAGATCCAGCTCGACTCACGCGGCTCGTTCGCCGAGCAGCTCGAGATCCGCGCGACAACGGATGCCGGTGAGACGCGGGTGGCCGGTGCCCTGATCGGCGACTCGCACGCGCGCATCGTCCTCATCGATGACTTCCGCGTGGACATGGTGCCGCGCGGTACGTTGCTCGTCCTCCGAAATCAGGACGCGCCCGGCGTGATCGGTCACGTCGGCACGGTCCTCGGCCACTCGGGCATCAACATCGGCTACTACCATCAGTCGCGGCTCGACGTCGGCGGCGACGCTCTCGCGATCGTGAGCATCGACGGCCGGGTCGAGCCGAGTGTGCTCGAGGCCCTGGCCGCTCTGCCTGAAATTCGGAGCGTCCGGCAAGTCCATCTCGATCGCGTGTGAGCCGACAGTACCCGTCGGGGTGGGACACCGTGGAGCGGCGTGACGCGGCGGGCTTCTCGATTCGTCGCCACGTCGACTCCGACCGCGCCGCGATGTACGCGTTCATCGCGCACGACGCGGCAGGGACACCGTATGTCGAGGTGCCGACGTATTTCCTCCGGCTCGCACTCGAGGGGCGCACGGACGAATCTCGCGGCATCGTTGCCGAGCGGGGCGGCGAGATGCTTGGCTTCGCCCTTTACGGTGACGTGGCCGGCGCGGTCGGCACCGGCCGAATCCATTTTATCGGCGTCACCGCCAGCAGCCGCCTCAACGCCGTGGGCGTGAGCCTCTGCGATGCGGCCGTGACTGACCTCGCGACCACCGGTGCGAGAACGGTGATCGCGGAGCTCCCCGACGACCCACTCCTCGTCAGCGGGCGAGCGCTCCTCGCCCGCTGCGGCTTCGCCGAAGTCGGTCGCGTGCCTGACTACTATCGCGACGGAATCGCGCTCATCATCCTGGCCCGCCGTACCGGCGACACAGCCACCGCTCGCGCTGCTCGGGGGTGAGTAGCGCGAGAATCGCTTCGTGGAGCGCTCGCTCCGCTTCCCTCACCCGGCGCTGCGGCTCGGCGGCTTGCGCGAGGATCCTCGCCACTTCCTGGCGCGACTTTCCGGCCGCGCGCGCTGCCTTCGCGTCTGCCACAATGGACCGAATGAGCGCGAGATCACCCTGCACGGCCGCCATGAACCGCTCCTGAAGCGCACGGATCTTCGCAACCTGCTCCTCCGTCAGCCGCACGCTCGCCGGGCCACAGCTCCGAGGTCGATGGGACTCGATCCATGCACGCTGCTCCGGCGTGTATACCGCCCACACGTCCGCCTGAAGCTGCTTGAACGCCGCATCGAGCCGCTCGCGGATCGGCAAGGCGCGGGCGAGGATGGCCCTGATCTCCTCACGAGACTTGCCTTCGGCTCGCGCTTCCCGCGCCTGTCGTTCGATCGCGCGGAGCGCCGCGACGTCGGCGGCAGTCGCTTTCATGAACGCGTCGTGAAGTGCCGCGATCGCCGCTTTTTGCTGCGCGGTCAACCGAAGATCGTCGGGGAACCGGGACCCGCCGATTCCGGCGGCGTCCGTGAATGCCGCTGCGCTCAGCGCATAGTCCGGCACGACGTCCACGACCTCGTCGATCGACGCCGGCGCGACCGGGGTCGATCGGTCACACGCAACGAGTGTAGCCGTAACAGCGATCAGCAGAACAGAACGAGAACGCATGAGACGCTCCCTCGCTATCAGGGGCACTGCAACGGCGCACGCGCGCTGACATCGCTCGCGTCACGAACTCGGCAGCCACCATGCCGTGTACACGTCTGACGGTAGATGTCGGTTCGGTGTTAACCCGTCAACCTGCAGTTCCGATCTATGAGAAAGGCCGGTCCCGCGGGACCGGCCTTTTCAATGTCGTGCAAGCTATCGACGAGGGAATGCCTACCGAATCCGCATCCCGTTGCCAATGGCGGCCCCGAGAGCGACGAGCCCGGCCGCGGCGGCGATCGCGACTACCGGCGACACCTGGATCGACTTCTTCCACCACGGCAGCGACGTCTGCGGAACATCCGCGGGAAGCGCAGCCATGATCTGGGCCTTCACGTGTGCCGGCGTCACCATCTGACGGCGCCGCTCACTTTCCTGTTCGATCCGGCGCCACAGGTCAACCTGGCGGGCCGTATCGGCATTCATTGCGACCGGCTCCGGCGCTTCCCCGTCGAGCCAGCGGTTGATCATCTCGGACGTCGCGGTCGCCGTCCCATCGAGCGGAACCTCCCGATCGACGAGCGGCTGCGATTGCTCCGAGGCTCGCCGAGGCCGCTCGCGGCCAGCGTCGCCGCTGCCGTCGCGTGCGTTCAAGTTGTCAAGCATTATGCGTATTTCTCCTCTAGAAGAGCCTGGAGCGCCTCACGAGCGCGGTGAACGCGCATCTTCAGTGCCCCAACGGTGGTACCCAACAAATCGGCCATCTCCTCGTACGAGCGCCCCTCGACGTGCTTCATCACGAACGCTTCGCGCAATGATGGCGCGAGCGTGAGCAATGCCTTGTCGAGATCCGAGCGAAGCTCGGTCCGGTCCAACTCCTCATCGGGAGTCGAATAGCCGGAGGGCTGGTCGTCCTCATCGTAGCTCAGATGGGTGCGCCGAATGTTCTTCAGCCAATCCTTGCACCCGTTCGCTACGATCCGGAACACCCAGGCGTCGAAGCGTCCGCGCACCTCAGCGAGGTGTTGGTACGCTTTAATGAAAGACATCTGAAGAATGTCTTCCGCAACATCCGGGCTGCCGGTCATGCCCAACGCATGTCGATACAGTGGGTCGCTGTACCGGTTGATCAGGACCGAAAACGCATCCCGGTTGCCCTGAAGGACTCGCGAGATGATGTCCTGATCCGCTTCCAGTTGGTCGGTCGGAGAGGCCGGCACCGTCGTCTTCACGGTGCTAGTGTAACCCGATTCACGCGCCGTCGATAGTGCTGAGGCGGCACGCCTCGCCACCGGCCTGGCAGTTGTGTTGTTGGTCACACGGGTCTGACGAACGGGTACCGTGGCCGTAACAGGCACTTTTTGCCGGG
>DASURJ010001094.1:0-3654 GCA_036280115.1 Gemmatimonadaceae bacterium | reverse complement strand
GCCTCGTCGGTGTAGGCACGAATGGCGTCGTGCGGCTCAACAACGCCTGCGCGCACGCGGAGATCGTGGCGCTCATGATGGCGCAGGCGCGTGTCGGGAGCTTCACGCTTCGCGACGACGGGCGCACCCGCCACGAGCTGTTCTCGTCGTGCGAACCGTGCGCGATGTGCCTGGGGGCCACCCTGTGGAGCGGCGTGACGCGTCTCGTGTTCGCGGCGACACGCGAAGACGCGACGCGGCTGGACTTCGACGAGGGACCGGTCTTCCCGGAGTCGTACGAGTACCTGGCTGACCGCGGCATCACCATCGAGCGCGGACGGCTGCGTGACGAGGCCAACGCCGTGTTCGGTCTCTACCAGCGGCGCGGCGGGCCGATCTACAACCGATGAGCCCGTACAGGGAACGCCTCTTGCCCTTCTGGGCGTTCGACACGGAGGGAGCACGGATGCGGTTGGGATCGGTTCTGCGTGGGATGTTCGTGGGCGTGGTGTTCATGGGGTCCGCCGTCGCATGCACCGTCGACGAGGAGCAGGAGAAGGCACTCGGCGCGGACGCGGCGGCGCAGATCGACCGCGAGGCGCCATTCGTCTCCGACGCTGCTGTCACCACGTACATCACGAGATTCGGGAACGGGCTCGCGCAGCGCAGCGACGAGCAAGCTCGCGAGTGGCGCTTCCGCGTGGTGGATTCGGATCAGGTGAACGCGTTCGCGCTCCCGGGAGGGTTCGTCTACATCAACCGCGGCCTCATCGAGCGCGCCGGGAATGCATCGGAGCTCGCGGGCGTTCTGGGGCACGAGATCGCGCATGTGGTCCTGCGTCATTCCGCCGAGCGGCTGGAGAAGACGCAGAAGACCAACATTGGCGTGACGATCGTCTGCTCGCTCACGAGCCTTTGCTCGAGCGACGCCGCGCGTGTCGCCATCAACGTCGGCGGTGCGGCGCTCTTCGCGCGGTTCAGCCGCCAGGACGAATTCGAGGCTGATTCCGCCGCGGTCGGGATAACGAGTCGCGCCGGGTTCGACCCCGAGGGCATCGCGACGATGTTCGCGAAGCTGCTCGGTGATCGCGCACGCCAGCCGGCGGCGGTCGAGGGATGGTTCTCGTCACACCCGCTGGAGGAGGCGCGGATCGACGCGGTGAGGCGCGTGATTCAGTCGACGGCGGTAGCGAACGCCTCGAATCTCGCGACCGACGAGTCTGCGTTCCGCACGGTGCAGGAGCGACTGCGATCGCTTCCGCCGCCCCCGTCATCGCCAGCCGGCCTGCCGCAGTAGTTACCCTGCGGCCCGCGCTCTCCGAACGCGCACCTGTGCGCTATCGCGTTCTACATCGCTGAACGACCGCCGGCCGGTTCTGGCACGCGATCGATTCGTTCATCCCGGACGTCACCGGCCCGCATGCAGTCATGTGGGCGGTCTGCAGCGCTTCCTTCTCCGATGGCCCGGAGGCGACGGCGCAGTTACGGCGCCCGTTGAACTCGACGCAGGCTTCGCATTCCACGCGCTGGGTGGACAGCGTGGACCAGAGCAGGAACGCGCCGAATGCGGCGGCGACGGCGAGAGCGATGAGCGTTCCGCGTTTCATGAGAGGGGTCGGGGCGTCGAATGGCTGCGCGATTTCAACGAGCGGGCGGCGAGGGAGGCCGCCAGTCGCGTGATTGTCCTCGCGGGATGCTCAGAGTTTTCCAATCTGCAGAGCGGAAGTGCTTGGCCAGCATCACGGCCTGGCCGACGTGCTGTGAGACGTGCGCCAGGGCCCTGTGCAGCGCACCCACGACATGCACGGGCTCTCCGCGAATGTAAACGGTGCGCTCGAGGTCCTGGGTGCCGAGCGAGCCGAGTGTACCGAACAGGGCGGTCCAGCCTGATTCCCACAGTGCCATGATCTCGGATCGGCTCGTCCCCTGTGGAGTCTCGAACTCGCGGTCTCGGTCACGGTCGGGTTTTTCTCCGTCCGAGTCGAGGAAGTCGGTGAACCGGGAACGGAGGTTGCCGCCGATGTGCTTCACGATGATGGCGATGCTGTTGGACTCGCCATCGATCGACTGGAAGAACTCGTCGTCCTCGACCTGTGCCACGGCGCGCTCGAGCAGCTCTTTTTGCCGCCGGAACGTGGTCGTCGTGTCATCGAGGAAGAGGGTACCGAGGGGTGTGGAGCGGTCAGGCATCGTCTGGGAGGTTGCTATGTGGGAGCAATGATAACGTTGCAGATCTCTCGTCGCGACAGCGTGTTGGAGCTTTAGACATCACGTAAGCTGTACGACGGCTGCCGGGTTCGTGGCTCGGCGTCTCGGCGCTGAATCCCGAGCGGGCGAGTCACCGGGCGGTGGAACAGGGAGTCTGTAGGTACGTGCTCCAGATACGTACTCTGCGAATGGGCTCAAGTCTCGTGGGGTTGGTGGTCGATACTGTTCCTCTGACTCGGGTCGCTCGTCAGCTTTTTGCGACGTCGATCACGGGGCGAGTGTTTCGCCAGGTACACGAATCGTCACACGACGGGTGAACGGCAGGGACAGCATCCTTGTGCGAATCCGTGCACCGTTCAATCTTAGCTCCGCGCCTTCCCCATCCCCGGCAACGAATGCTCCCACTTCAGTCGCCGCTCGAGGCATACCGCTCGGATCTGAGTCGCCATCCGAGTCGAACCGACTTTGGGCGGTCCGACACGGTCTGGCTGCTCGTCGCGCACTGTCTTCACCGGCTGTCGCGAGCGCAGAGTGACGCTCGCCGTTCGATCGCGGAGAACTGTGCGGCGGCGCTGATGGATCTTGCGGCGACGGTTTCTCCGGACACGCCGGAGGAAGCGTCGATGCTGCACGAGCTCGAGCGTCTTCGTCGCGGGCTGGCGACGCTGGACACGGGGCGCGGCGCGACGGACGTCGTCGCGGCGGCGCGGGTGCTTGCGGATCAGATGGGCGAGGCGGGCGCGCTCTGGCTCGCGTTCAGCACGTTAGGGCATGCTCGGCTGGCGACGACGGTTGCGGCGGTGCGTGAGGCTGGTCTCGCGATGGCCGACCAGGCGTGGGTGGCGCGCTCGCTCGGTGACCTGGATACGGCGGACGAGCTGTACGAGGGCGTGGCCGCGGTGGGCGAGAAATACGGCGAGCCCGAGTTGCAGGCGCGCGCGCTGCTCGGCAAGGGTGTTACGGCTCGTGTGCGCGGTAACTACCCAAGGGCTCGGAAACTCCTTCGTCAGGGACTCGCCCACGCGGAAGGTGCTGGTCTCGCCGAACTGGCGGCGGTCGGCCATCAAGGCCTGTTGATCGCTGCAGGCACTGCAGGGGATTATCCGACGGCGCTCGTTCACGGCTGGGCCGCGTTTGAGCTCGCTAACGGACACGCGACGCGACAAGCCGAGATCATGATCAACCTGTCGCAGGTGACGCTCGACGCTGGTCAGCCGAAGGCTGCGCGCAGCGGCTTTCTGGCGTCGATGGCGAAGACGAATGACTTGCGCCTGCGACTGCCGTGTGTCGGCGGGGCGGCCGTTGCATCAGCTGCGCTGGGCGATACCGAGATGCTGGAAACGTTGGCCCGTGCCGCGGACGACTCGGTGTCGGTAAGCGCGCTGCCATTCGAGAGCGCAAGCGTGCTGAAGTCGTTATACGAAGCCTACACAAACGTGGGCGAAGCGGCGCGTGCCGAAGCGTATC
>DASURJ010001093.1:0-7167 GCA_036280115.1 Gemmatimonadaceae bacterium | reverse complement strand
CCCTGCAGCAACCAGTTCCAGCTAACAGCAACTAGCGCAGTTCCTGCAGTCCTGCAGCAACCAGTTCCAGCTAACAGCGACCAGCGCTGGTTGCGCTGGTTGTGGCGGTTGCGCTGGCTGCGCTGCTTGCGCTGTTCCCGTTAGGCTGCGGCGCGAATGGTCAGCGGCGAGGTGAGCGTGATGACGATACGGCCTCCGTTGTTCACGCAGCCGTCGTAGTTCGCCGTCGCGGCCGCAGCGGCCGTACCCGCCGCCGCACCCGTCGCGGCGCCGATCACCGTGCCCTTCGTGTCCTTGCCGATCACCTGACCGATCACGGCGCCGATCACCGCGCCGCCGATCACCTTCTTCGCGTCATCGCCACGAGTGGCCGAGCGCACGCGGTCGACCGCGGCCGACGTCACGTCGGCATCCACGTTGTAGGTGTTGCCGCCGAATTGAATGCTGCGGACGGCAAAGCCCATCTCGATGTTGTCGTTCGCGTTCTCACTTCTCTTGAGCTTCGTCAGCTCGATGGTGGCGGTCGCACCGGCCGGAATGACCGCGCCGTTGCTTCCCGTCACCGCTTCGTTCAACGTGGCGGTGAAGCGGTCGCCGACCTTGTTCGTGTTCGTGCAGACCTTCTGGCCCGACGAGAACGTCATTGTCGTGCCCGACGCGATCATGCCGACGTCGCCACCAGAGGTCTTCTCGCCGGTCGTGACCGTGTTGCCCGACGGCGTACGCACGGGCTCATCGGCCTTCGGGGCCGGCGCCTTGGGAGCTGGGGCTTTGGGTCGCGACGGGGTCGTGGGGCGCGGACGCGCAGGTGTCGGCGCCGCCGCCGGAGGCGGCGTCTCGGCCGGAACGTCGGTCAACTGCGGCTGCGCCGCGCTATCACCCTGTGCAAGCTGCAGGTCGCGGTTCAGCGCGGAGTCCTGCGCGAGCGCCGTGTCGGTGTCATCTCCACCAGTGCCACACGCCGCGGACAGCAGCGCGAACGACAGCGCCAACGGCGTCCCGATGCGACGGATATATTCTGACATTTCGTTGCCTCCGATTTGGTGCCGAGAGTCGTACCACTTCGGCTGAGAAAAGTGCCTTCAGCAAGGGTAGGGCGGGCAATCCATATGCCAACCATGGGGGCCCTCGGACGGCTGGTCCCATACTACCGGCCGTACCGCTGGCAAGTCACTATAGGGCTTGCACTTGTAGTTCTTTCGTCGGCCCTCTCGAGCGTGACGCCGTGGCTCCTCCGCCTGGCGATCGATGCCATTGGTGCGGACGGCCCCGTTCTCCGAATCTGGACACTCGCGGGCGCCATGGTCGGCGTTGCTGTCGTGGCCGGCGTGTTCCGCTATGGGATGCGTGAGCTCATCAATGGCCTCAGTCGACGAATCGAATACGACCTCCGCAACGATCTCTTCTCACATCTGATGACGCTCGACGCGGGCTTCTTTGCACGCATGCGAACGGGCGACATCATGGCGCGGCTGACGAACGATCTCAGCGCGGTGCGCCAGGCCGCGGGCCCAGCGATAATGTATCTCACCAATACCGTCGCCGGTGGGGTATTCGCGCTGTACTTCATGTTACGAATCGACGAGCGCCTCACGCTGTTGGCCCTTGCGCCAATGGTGCTGCTGCCGGTGCTCACGATCTGGTTGGGTCGAGCGATCCACGTGCGGTTCGAGGCGGTGCAGGAACACTTCAGCACCCTGACCACTCGGGCACAGGAGAATCTCGCTGGGGCACGCATTGTCCGCGCCTATCGGCAGGAGAGCGCCGAGCTCGAGCGGTTCGCTCGGATGAACGACGAGTATCTCGAGCGGAACATGGGGCTCGTCCGGCTCTACGGGCTCATGAATCCGGCGTTCGGGCTCCTCGCCGGACTCGGCGCGGTGACTGTGCTCGGGGTCGGCGGGACGCTGGCGCTGCGCGGGACGATCTCCGTGGGCTCGTTCGTCGCCTTCGGCCTGTACCTGGGAATGTTGACCTGGCCGCTCATCGCGTTAGGCTGGGTCGTGAATCTGTTTCAGCGGGGGGCGGCGTCGATGGCTCGGCTCGTGGAGATCCTCGACCGCGCACCGGCGGTGAGCGACCCGTTGACGAAGATCGCGCTTCCCGACGCCCGGGCCGGCCGGTCGGTAGAGTTTCGGCGCGTCGGCTTCCATTACCCCGCCGCGCCGGACACGGCACCGCGCTGGGTGCTCCGCGACATCTCGTGTCGGATCGACGCCGGGCAGACGCTCGCCGTCGTTGGCGCGACGGGCAGCGGCAAGAGCGCATTGCTCGAGCTCCTGCCGCGCGTCCACGACCCGCAGGAGGGTGAGATCCTCGTCGATGGCGTCTCGATCGCGGCGCTCCCTCTCGACGAGCTGCGGCGCGAGATCGGGTTCGTGCCGCAGGAGAGCGTCCTCTTCAGCGAGACCATTCGTGACAACCTGACGTACGGCACCGATGACGAAGCGTCCGCGGAGTGGGCCGCGCGTATCGCTCAACTCGACGCGACGATCCAGGAGTTCCCCGGTGGCTACGGGACAATGCTCGGCGAGCGAGGCATCAACCTGTCGGGCGGTCAGAAGCAGCGCGCGGCACTCGCCCGCGCGCTGGCGCGGCGCCCGTCGATCGTCGTGCTCGATGACGCGCTGTCAGCCGTCGACACGCACACGGAGGCGGACATCCTCCGTGGGCTACGCGACGCCCTGCGCGGTCGCACGGCGATCATAGCATCACACCGCATCAGTGCCGTCCGCGACGCGCACTGGATCATCGTCCTCCACGAGGGAAGGATCGTGGAACAGGGCCGTCATGCCGACCTGATCGCGGCAGGCGGCCGGTACTGGACGCTACTCCGCCGCCAACAGCTCGAGGACGCCATCGAGGCCGAACCGGCCGCGGCGCCAGGGCTGGCCGCAGGCTGAGCGGGCACGGTACAATTCGGCCATGAATCCCGTCGATTCGACGACGACCGCGGAGTTTCGCATTGCGCGCCTCGAGGAGGCGCTCAACGAGGCTGCGCAGGTCAACGCCGAGCTGCAATCCCGCGACGCGCTGAAGACGCAGTTCCTCGCGAACATCTCGCACGACCTTCGGACGCCGCTCACCGCGATCATCACGCACGCGGAAATCCTTCGCGACGGGATCCTCGGCCCCCTGTCGGAGCGGCAGCGCGAGAGCGTCACGAGCATCATCAGCGGCGGCCGACAGCTGCTCGAGGCGGTGGGTGAGATTCTCACGTACGCGCGCGGAGCGGCCAATCAGCTGACGATCTCGCCGAGCGAGTTCCACATCGGCGCGGTCATCGCGCAGGTGTCGGCGTTGAACGAGCCGCTCATTGCGAAGAAGGGGCTGACGCTGAGCGTCGAGGTTCCGGACGAGGTCCCGACGCTCGTGGCCGATCGCGAGCAGGTAATGCACGTCATCAGCAACCTCCTCGGCAATGCGATCGCGTTCACGCCGTCGGGCGGCCGTGTCTGGGTCGCGGTCGTGTGCGTCGCCGAGGGCGACTCGCGATGGGTGCGTGTCGAGGTCGGCGATACGGGGATCGGCATCGCGCCGGAGCATCACGACCTCGTGTTTCGTGAGTTCGCGCAGGTGGACCCGTCGCCGTCGCGAAGGCATCACGGGACGGGCCTCGGGCTGACGATCGCGCGCCGCCTCGTGGAGCTGAACGGCGGCCGCATCTGGGTGGAGAGCAAGCTGGGACACGGCAGCCGATTCTTCTTCTCGCTCCCGGCCGGCGCGAGCGCTCGCTGACTGGTGGAGGCGCGCGCGCACGTCCTCATCGTCGACGACAGCCCGCTCGTCACGGACGCGCTCCGGCTGTTGTTCGAGGAGAGTGGCTACGCCGTGTCGGTGGCGGGGTCCGTGCGCGAGGCCGTGGAAGCAGGGCTGGCGCGTCCCGTGGATGTGATGCTTCTGGACCTCACCTTACCCGATGGCGACGGGCTCGTCGCGTTGACGGACATGCGGCAACGAGGCATGGAGCCGCGGGTCACGGCAGCGCTGACGGGGCATGAGGCCGCCGAGGTTACTGCGCGCTGTGTCGCGGCGGGGTGTCAGGCGGTGCTGGTGAAACCGGTGCCGATTGGGGAGCTACTGCGCCAGGTCCGCGAGTGGACGACCCGGTGACGGGCCGCGCTCCGGTCATGCGTTAGGCAGTCGAACTTTGCAGTTCGCCGTTCGCGCTTCGCCGTTTGCGCTTCGCCGTTCGTACCCGCCGTTCGCACTTCGCCGTTCGCACTTAGCCCTATATTCGATCGCGAATGACGTCTGGGGTTAGTTGCTGCAAATACGTCGCGAGGATCGTGAAGTAGTTCGTGACCATCAGAACCCCCACCGCGATCATCAGCACGCCCGATACTCTCGTGATCCAGACCATCTGCCGCTTCATGCGCGTGAAGAAATCGAGAAACCGCTCGACCGCCACGGCCGACACGAGGAATGGCACCGCGAGCCCAAGCGAATACGCCAACAGCAACCAGAGCCCGCGCGACAGGTCCGCAGCACTCGCCGCGTACGTGAGAATGGAGCCAAGGATGGGACCAATGCACGGCGTCCATCCCGCACCGAACGCAATGCCCACGAGCAGGGTACCCAGGTAGCCGACCGGCTTGTCGGCGATGTGCACGCGTCGTTCGCGGGAGAACAACGAGACGTTGAACACGCCGAGCATGTACAGCCCGAACACGATGATCAGGATACCGCCAATACGGCTGATCCAGGCGCGCTGGTAGCCCAGGAGTTGCCCCAGCGCCGTTGCGGTGGCGCCGAGGGCAACGAAGATGATCGTGAACCCGAGGATGAAGAGGAGCGAATGCACGAGGGCGGCGCGGCGCGCGCGGGTGACGTCCTCGAGGCTCAGCCCCGTAATGAAGGTGACGTAGCTGGGAATGAGAGGGAGCACGCAAGGAGAGAGGAAGCTGAGCAACCCGGCCGTGAACGCGATCGCAATGCCTACTGACGTTCCTTCCATGTCCTCTCCTGTTGGCGAGCGCCGGAAACGTCCACGCGCGGGGCGGCTTCTGCGCTGGTACTACGCTGTAAAGTATCGGCCGTTTCGCCGGGAGCGGCGACCACACGACGGCCAGCGCGGCCTCATTGCGCTCCAGATCGACGCCCTCGCCTACGCCGACCTGCGCCGGGCGATGGAGCTGGGATATACGCCCACCCTCTCGCGACTCGTCAACCAGGAGGATTTCACCCTCCGTCGCTGGTTCTGCGGGCTTCCGTCGGCGACGCCGTACTGCCAGGCGGGCATCTTCCACGGGGAGAACGACGGAATTCCGGCGTTCCGCTTCTACGACAAGGCGGCCCGGCGCGTGGTGACGTGCAATGCGCCGGAAGGCGTCCAGTACATTCGCGACAGGATCCAGTCGCCCGGCGCGCTGGCTGGGGGGTCGAGCTACGTCAACCTCCTCGATGGCGATGCATCGACGGTCGCGTTCACGGTCGCAACCCGCGAACGCATGTCCGTCTATCACCGGCTCGGCGGGACGCGCATGGCCCTGCTCATTCTCCTGCATCCGCTGCGCGTCGTCCGTATGCTGCTACAAGGGGTTGGCGAATGGCTGCGAGAGGAATGGGAGCGCGCGCGAGGCGAGTGGGCCGGCCGCGTAACCCACGCGGAAGGCATTTTCCCGTTCCTCCGGATCTTCACGAACGTCGTGGTGCGCGAGCTCCAGACCATCGCCATCCTGCTCGACGTGTACCTCGGCGTGCCGGTCATCTACAGCACGTTCATGCAGTACGACGAGCTCGCCCACCACTTCGGATCCACCAGCCGGTTCGCCCTCGCGGACCTTCGGCGGACGGATGCACGCATCGGTGAGATCGTACGCATGGCGCAGGCCGCCGGCGGGCGCGGCTACGACATCGTCGTGTTGAGCGACCACGGGATGACGCCGTCGGTCAGCTACCGCGTGCGGTTCAAGGAATCGCTCGCGACGACGGTGCAGCGGATCCTCGACGGGGACGCCTTCAAGACGGGCGAGATGCCCATTCGCTCCCTGGCGAGCTTCGCGGAGTCGAGCGAGTACGCCGACGTCGGGGCGCGCGTGGTGGATTCGGTGGCGGGCGCGACCCGGTCGCGGCCACTCGGACGGACACTCCGCCGGCTCGGGGCCTGGGTGCGGTCGCGCTACGGGCTGCGTGAGCTCGTGCTCCCGGAGAAGTATCGCGTGGATGCGCGCCACGGGGTGGTCGTGACGTACAGCTCGTGCCTCGCGCTCCTCTACTTCGCGGACGACGAGGCCCGGCTCACGCTCGAGGACATCGCGCGGAGCGCGCGGCGAGCCGTGTTGTACGATGCGCTCCGCGAGCATCCCGGGATCGGGCTTCTCGCGGCCCTCGACGCGTACGGCGTTCACGTGCAGAGTCGGACCGGTCGAGCACGCATTGTCGGTGGCCACGTGACCGTGCTCGAGGGCGACAACCCGCTGGCGCCCTACGGCACCGACGCCCTGACCGTCCAGGCCATCGAGGCGCTCGTCCGGCAGCCGAACGCCGGGGACCTCGTGCTCTTCGGCGCGTACGACGGCTACGAGATCGTCTCGTTCGACGACCAGGTGGGCGCGCACGGGTCCGCCGGCGGCGACCAGGTGTGGCCGTTCCTCATCGCGCCGCCAGCGTTAGGTATCGGCGGCGCGCGCATCGACAACGCCCGCGACGTTCATGGCGTGATCATGCAACGGTACGCGCGAGCACCCCTGCCGACTGACGCACCAGAGTCGGCCGATCCGGACCTGGGCGACGACGTCGTCGAATCCGCCCGCGAACGTTGACCGGGCGCGTCCGCCGACTGGCCGGGCGCCCGAGCCGTCAGCGTTCCAGCGTGGCCAGCGGCGCCTCGAGCGCGTCGCGGAACGCGTCGCCATTCAGGCGGTCGGGCTCGGCTCCCTCGCCCGCGCGGCGCTGCACACCGCGCACGACCGCGTCGACGGCTGAGAGCGGAGCATCCGCCTCCGCGACGACGTCCACCTCCCACTTGCCGCGGTCGACGCCCTTCAGCGTCAGCCGATAGCGTGCCGTGTGAACCGTGAGGCGGACAGGCGGCGCCGGCTCGCCTCGCGCGTTCGCGTCCGTACCTTCAGCGCCTTCGACGACCTCCGCCACTGTGTCGGTCTCGACCGGCACGTCGGTGGCGAGAGCGTCAGCCTCGATCGCGTCACCGTCCGTGGCTTCGAT
>DASURJ010001092.1:0-8876 GCA_036280115.1 Gemmatimonadaceae bacterium | reverse complement strand
CGAATATCATCGTTTTGTTGCCTCGGCAACAAAACGATGATATTCGACTCTGACCCCAATTCGCCTTTTACATAACGGGTTTGCCTGTGATATCGACCACTGTCACCGGCCCCACACCCGTCGCTTTCAGTGCCGGCTCGATCGTGGCGCGGTCGCCCACAATGACGATCGCCAGTCGCTCCGGATCGATGTACTTCCGCGCCACCCGCTGCACGTCAGCCTGTGTGACTGCCGCGACGCTCTGCATGTAGTTGTTGTAGAAGCTGAGCGGAATGTCGTGCGTCACGAGCTGCGAGAGCTGGCCCGCGATGCCCCCCGTCGTTTCGAAGTTCCCGGGGAACTGCAGCTGGAGGTAGCGCTTCGCTTTCTCGAGCTCATCCGTCGGGACCGTATCGTGGATCGCGCGAAGCTCCTTCATGAACTCGATGAGCGCCGAATCCGTTTTCGCCGCCACGATCTCCGCATTCGCGGTGAACGGCCCTGGCGCTCGCCGCATCGCGAAGCTCGAGCCGGCCCCGTACGTGTAGCCCTTGGTTTCGCGAAGGTTGGCGTTCAGCCGGCTCGTGAACGAGCCGCCGAGGACGGTGTTCATCACCACGAGGGGGAAGTAGTCGTTCGTGCTGCGCGGCACCCCCACGGTGCCGATGCGGAACGACGACTGTGCTGCGCCCGGTTTGTCCACCAGGTAGATCGTGGTGCCCTTCGGCGCCGGCGGCTGGCCGTAGTTCGCGGGAAGCACTGGGCGTCGTTCCCACCCGCCGAAGAGCGCCCTGACGCGCCGCTCGATGTCGTCCGGACGAACGTCGCCCACCACGAGTAGCGTCGCTTTGTTGGGTCGGAAGTAGGTCTCGTAGAACCGCCGCACGTCCGCCTGCTGGATGGCGTTCGTGGTCGCCTCGTCGCCAGTGAGAGGCCTGCCGTACGCGGCCGAACCGAACACGATGGCCGCGTACGCCCGATTCGCGATCTCCGGCGCCCGATCCTTCACCTGCAGGAGGCTCGTTAGGCGCGTCTTGCGCAGCCGCTCGAGCTCCGTCTCGGGGAACGTCGGGCGAAGCGCGACGTCCGCGAACAGCGCCAGTGCGCTATCGAGCTGGGCGGTGGGGGTGTGCAGCTGGACGGTCGTAACGTCCCACCCGCTTCCGGCGAACAGCCCGACACCGAGGAACGCGGCCTGGTCGGCGATCTCGAGGGAGCTCCGGGTGGTCGTTCCCTCGCGCAGGAGCGACGTCGCAAGCGTCGCCGTTCCCAGCTTGCCTGGTTCGTCCGTCTCGCCACCGTTCTTCACGATCAGCACGAGGTCCGCGAGCGGAAGCTCGTGATGCTCGACGATCATGAGGCGAAGGCCGTTCGGCAGCTCGCGCGTCGCGACGGCGGGTAGACGCAGCGGCGCGGGCGGCGCAAGCATCGGCGGCTTCGTGAGATCGATCGACGCCGATGAGATGGTAGCAGGCGTACCGCTCGCCGCGGACACGGTTCCGCCCGTTGCCTGGGCGCAGGCCGCAACGAGCACGAGCGGCGCCGTGATGACGGCCCGCATAACGCGGTTAATCTTCCGCGCGGACATCATTGGACCACCCCCGTTACCATGAGGTCCCGCTTTCCCTCCGGCACAACCGTCAACGTGACGCGTGACTTTCCGAGATACGCCGCCGCCACGCGCTTGACATCTGCCGCCGTCACCTTGTCGTAGCGCTCGGCGTCCTGGCGGGCGTAGTCCGGCGTCCCGACGAAGTAGTTGTAGTAGTTGAGCTGGTCCGCCTTGCCGAGCACGCTCGCGAGCTGATCGAGGAATTGGGCGCGCGTGGTGTTCTGCGCACGTGCGAGCTCCCGCTCCGTGACCCCCTCGCGCACCAGCTTGTCGATCTCCTCGTTGACGAGCTTCGCCATCTCGGACGGTGAGTGTCCGGGCTTCGGCGTGACCGTGACCCGGAAGCTGCCATCGACGCGCTGGCCGCCCTGGAATGCACTGACGTCCTGAGCCACCTGCATGTCGTAGACGAGGCGCTTGTAGAGCCGCGAGTTCTTGTCGCCCGCGAGCACGTAGGCGAGCATGTCGAGCGCCGCGTCGTCATCGTGGAACGCCTTCACCGTGCGCCACGCGTAATACAACCGCGGAAGCTGCACCTTGTCCTCGAGGACGAGGAACGTGTCTCGCGGCACGGGCTGCGACGTGACCTGCGGGCGCGGCGGCAGCGCCGGCCCGCGCGGAATGTTGCCGAAGTACAGCTGGATCAGCTTCTTGACCGAGTCGGGCTGGAAATCGCCGACCACCGAGATCGTCGCGTTGTTAGGCGCGTAGTACGTGCGGAAGAAGTTCTTCACGTCCTCGAGCGATGCCGCGGTCAGGTCCGCCATCGAGCCGATGGTCGAGTGCGCGTAGGGATGACCGGCCGGGTAGAGTGCGGCGACGATCGTCTCGTTCGCCCGGCCGTACGGCACGTTGTCCGTCCCCTGTCGGCGCTCGTTTTTCACCACGTCCCGCTGGAGATCGAGCTTCGCCTGGTCCATGGTCGGGAGCAGGCGTCCCATGCGATCCGCGTCGAGCCAGAGCGCGAGTGGAAGCGCGTTCGACGGCATCCACTCGTAATAGTTGGTCCGATCGCCGTTCGTCGAGCCATTGTTGTTCGCACCCGCCGCCTCGAGCCACTGGTCGAACTTCCCGACCGGGACGTTCTCCGAGCCCATGAACATGATGTGCTCGAACAGATGCGCGAACCCGGTGCGGCCGCGTTGCTCGTCACCCGACCCGACCTTGTACCACGTGTTGACCGCGACGACAGGGACGGAGTGATCCGCGTGAAGGATCACCTCGAGCCCGTTGGGCAGCGTGTACTTCTCGTGCGTGATGGACGGGACCGCTTGCGCCCCGGCGGCGATGGGTCCGCTAAGCACGGCGAGGACGACGCCTGACAGGACCGCACGCGACCGCGCGAGTCGCACGGCAGCTCGAACCATGGTGGCCGCGACGTAATGCGGCGGGAGCAACGTACGTGTCCGAGGTCTGGTCACGGAGACGCCCTCGAGGATCGGGTGAACGCGGAAAGTAAGCGGCCGACCATCATCTCAAAACGCGGTTGGACGTCGCCTTGGGCAAGCGCCCTGGGACCAGGCGTGTGACACCGCGGTTCCGGCCACGGTTGACATAGGGGTAGGGGGTATATAGTTTATACCCCCAGGATCTATCGCGTGCTGGAGGCACAATGAGCAAGATCGAGCTGGAGATCGACGGAATGTCCTGCGGCCACTGCGTCGCCGCCGTTTCGAACGCGCTGAAAGACCTGCCCGGAGTCACGGTCGAGCGCGTCGGCATCGGCTCGGCCGCACTTACCTACGAGCCGGAGAAGATCTCGATCGACGACATCATGCTCGCCGTCGAGGATGCCGGCTACGCGGCGCAGGCGAAATGACGACGCAACTCGTGCCTGACGCCTCGCCGGCCGATGGCGAGCGCATCGACATTCCGGTTTCCGGAATGACGTGCGCCGCGTGCCAGGCGCGCGTGCAACGCGTGTTGGCGCGACAACCGGGCGTGCGTGACGCGTCCGTGAACCTCATGACGCGTACCGCGAGCGTCACGTTCGACCCCGAAGCGACCTCGCCCGAGGGGCTCGTCGACGTCATTCGCGCCACGGGGTACGGCGCGGAGCTGCCGAACCCCGCCGAGAGCGTCCTCGAGGCGCAGGAGGCCCAGGACCGCGCGCAGGCCGACGAGTTCGTGACGCTTCGCCGCAAGGCGATCGCGAGCCTCATTGCCGGCGTCGTTGCGATGATCGTCTCGATGCCATTGATGGTCTCGGGTCACGATCTCGGCGTAACCGACCCGTTCATGCGGTGGGCGGCTGACACGTTGGGGCCGCCAGTGCGCGCGGCAATGCCATGGTTGTACGCGATCGACCCGCGCGCGCTTTCGTATACGCTTCTGGCGTTGACGACTGTCGTGATGGCGTGGGCGGGGCGCCACTTCTACACTCGCGCCTGGGCCGCTCTTCGGCATCGCTCCGCCGACATGAACACGCTCATCGCCGTCGGGACCGGGGCAGCGTTCGTGTTCTCGGTGTTCGCGACCGTGGCGCCGGATTTCTTCCTGAGCCGCGGGGTGTCGGCCGACACGTATTACGAGGCCGTGATCTTCATTATCGCGCTCGTTCTCGTGGGGAACACGCTCGAGGCCCGCGCGAAGCGGCAGACCGCGAACGCGCTTCGGGGTCTGGCTGCGTTGCAGCCGCGCACCGCCCGCATCGAGCGCGATGGCGTCGAGATCGAGGTCCCCGTCGACGAGGTCCGTCGCGGAGACATCGTGACGGTGCGTCCCGGCGAGCGCCTGCCGGTCGATGGAGATGTCGTCGACGGGTCGAGTGCCGTCGACGAGTCAATGCTCACGGGCGAGTCCGAGTCCGTGAAGAAGCAGGCAGGTGACCGCGTCATCGGCGCCACCCTCAACCGCACCGGTGCGTTCCGGTACCGGGCGACGGCAGTCGGCGCCGACAGCGTGCTTGCGCAGATCATCAAGCTCATGCGCGAGGCACAGGGGTCGCGGGCGCCGATTCAGCGGCTCGCCGATCGGATCAGCGGCGTGTTCGTTCCCGTCGTGATCGTCATCGCGCTGGCGACGTTCGCGACGTGGTACGTCGTCGCGGATACGGCGCCGGCGGTTCGAGCGTTCGCTGCGGCGATCGCGGTGCTCATCATCGCATGTCCCTGCGCCATGGGGCTTGCCGTTCCCACTGCGGTGATGGTCGCCACGGGGAAGGGCGCCGAGCTCGGTGTCCTCATCAAGGGTGGTGAGGCGCTGCAGCGAGCCGGGGCGCTCGACACGATCGTGCTCGACAAGACCGGAACGGTGACCGAAGGGCGTCCGGCCGTGACCGACATCATCGTGCGAGACCCGGCCTCCGTTTCCGAGCGGGACTTGCTCGGACGAGCCGGGGCGCTCGAGCGTATGTCCGAGCACCCGCTCGCCCATGCCATCGTCACCACCGCGCGCGACCGCGGATACTCGTTAGGTACGCCCACGGGCTTTCAGTCACATACCGGGCGCGGCGTCACAGGTCTCGTGGATGGCGTGGGCGTGGCTGTGGGCAACGCGCGCCTCATGAACGAGTGGGCCGTGGATGTCGCCCCGCTCGCCGGCGACGCCGAGCGTCTCATGGGTGAGGCAAAGACGGTCGTGTTCGTGGCGGTCGACGGCCGGTTGGCAGGGCTCCTCGCGGTGGCGGACCCCATCAAGGACGGGTCGCGCGACGCGATTCGCACGCTCCGCCGCATGGGACTCGATGTGGTGTTGTTGACCGGGGACAACGCACGCGTCGCGACGGCCATCGCCCGCGCGACAGGCATCGAACGCGTTGTCGCTGGCGTGCTCCCGGAGGGCAAGGTCGACGAGGTCAAGCGACTGCAGGGCGGGGGACGCACGGTCGCGATGGTTGGCGACGGCGTGAATGACGCGCCGGCGCTCGCCCAGGCGGATATCGGCATCGCCATCGGATCGGGTACCGACGTGGCCGTCGAGGCGAGCGATATCACGCTGATGCGCGGCGATCTTCGCGGCGTGGCTCAGGCGATCGCGCTCTCCCGACGCACGATGCGGACGACGAAGCAGAATCTCTTCTGGGCGTTCATTTACAACGTGATCGGGATCCCGATCGCGGCAGGCGTCCTGTATCCGGTCACCGGGTTGTTGCTGAGCCCCGTACTCGCGGGCGGCGCCATGGCGTTCAGCTCGGTGAGCGTCGTCACGAACAGTCTGCGGTTGCGCCGCTACGACCCGCGCGCCGCGTGAGCATTGGTTGTGCGGGACCGCGTGCAACCACGCGGGGCCGCCAGTTTTCTCTGGAGGGAGCAAGTCATGACACACGGGCGCGTGCAGGAACCGATGGTCGTCGGATGCGGATGCGGGGTCGCGGAACAACCTGACGGCGCTCGTCAGGCGGTCGCGGTCGATCCCGAGATCAAGGCACGCAACATTCGTCGCCTGCGGCGCATCGAGGGCCAGATCCGCGGTTTGCAGAAGATGGTCGAGGGCGACCGCTACTGCGCCGACATCATGACGCAGATCTCGTCGGTGCACGAAGCGCTGCGATCCGTGGGCCGCGAGCTGATGCGCAATCACCTCAAGCATTGCGCGACCGCCGCGATCACTGCCGGCGCCGACAAGGCGGACGCGATGTACGACGAGCTCCTGGAGCTCATGTACACGCACGCCCGCTGATGGCCGGTCGCGTGGAGTATTCGGCCGTGCCGCGCTTGCATCGACTCTGGATCGCGGCTGCCCTCGTCACACTCGGGGCGGCCGGGGTCACCGCGCCGCTTGGTGCCCAGACCGACTACTACAACACGAGCGCCGGTCGTCCGCTGAGGATCGAGGACGCCCAGCCAATCGAGTTCCGCGCCATCGAGTTCGATGTCGCGCCCTTGCGACTCGAGCGTGTCCGCGCGGGCTCGTACCGATGGGCTGTCCACCCCGAGGTGGGAGTCGGGGTGTTGCCGCGCACGCAGGTGCAGCTCGGAATTCCGCTCGCGTACGTGGACGCCCCCGCTCGGCGCGAGCGAGGGCTCGCGGGTATCGAGCTGTCCGTGCTGCACTCACTCAACGCCGAGACCAGCATTCCCGGGCTGGCGCTCGCAGGTGACCTGTTCATGCCGGCGGGCGCCCTCGCCGGCGATGAGATTTATGCCACGCTCAGGGGAATCGTGACGCGCACGCTCCCGTGGGCGCGCTTCCACATCAACGCCGAGATGACCGCCGGATCGGAACCTGTCGCCGAGGACGGGGCCACGGACGAGGCTGCGCATGTCGATGCGTCGCGATGGCTCGTCGGCATCTCGGCGGACAAGCCGTTTCCGCTGCGCTCGTTGCTCGTGGGCGCTGAGGTATTCGCCGAGCAACCGATCGTCGAGAGTGCATCGGTGGGGTGGAGCGCAGGCGCGGGAGCGCGCTATCAGCTGTCTCCGCGGTGGGCCATCGACGCGGGTGTCGGCCGCCGATTCGCCGGAGACGCCCGCACGTGGTACGCGACATTCGGGTCCGCGTTCGTCATAGGAGTTCCGTGATGCGAGCAGTGCAACTTCAGCCGCGCTTCCCGCGTGGTCGGTGCGATCGGGTGCGAAGCGCGTTCACTCGCGGGCGAGTCATTGCGGTTGCGGTGTGGCTGGGCGCCACGACCCCGGCGTACGCGCAGTGGACGACCACCCACGAGCAGTTCTACCGGCAGGCGTCCCATAACTGGCAGTTCCGGCGCAACTACCCGGCCGCCGACCGACTGTTCAACGCGTTCGATTACGGCCACGCCATCCTCTACGAGCGGTTGTTGACGAAACCGGATGCACCGGTGACCCTCCTCGAGGAGCGCGAGTACGACTTCATCACGCGGCGGCTGCTCGTCGCCCCGCCGCGAGTCCCGCTCGAGGAGGCCGCCATCGAGGTCGAGTACGCGAAGCTCGTTCCCGAGGCGAAGCAGATGTTCGAGTGGGCGCACGTGCTCCACCGTCAGATCTACGACGTCTGGGCGGATGAGCGCATTCCCCTCGCCCGCAAGGACGCCGAGGTGAACAGGCTCCTGACGTACTATCGTGCACGGCGCGATGTCGCGTTCAGCACGAAGCCCAAGTCGATGGAGCTCATGGAGGGGCAACCGTACTCGTTGTCGTTCCGGAAGCGCTTCCCGAAATTCAACGGGTTGATCTGGGCGTATCACTGGCTGCAGGTTGGCCTGTACGAGCCGCTCGTGACGGCTCGGACCCGCGAGGAGCGGCAGACGGGCGTCCTGGCTGCGGTCGCCCGGTTCCGTCAGATGCTGGAGCGCCCACCGGCGCTCATGCCGCAGGTGATGCCGATGACCGCTGCGATCGCGCCGGAGTTCTCGCGCCGGTATCCGGAGGCCGCCATTATCTTCGACAACCTTCACGCAATGCACGACGTCATCTCCGATGTGCTCGCCGACACGACGATCCCGCGCGACCGCAAGCGCGCCGAGATTCTCCTCGCCGCGGCGCGGTATCGTGACGACACGACGGCCGTGACGAGTGTAGCGGAATGGCGCGAGATGGCGATCGCCATGGGCGTGCGAGAGCAGGGTGGGCCGGCGGTCGGCCTGGTTGACGCCCCGGCGCAGGCGGCGGCCCCGGCGCGCGGCGGGCACGGCGGCCACGCGCAGCCGCGAGCGGATTCGGCCTCGCGGCCCGACACGTCCGGGGTCGCCGCATCTGCGGTTTCCGCAACCGACGCAACCGTCGAGACGCTACTGGCGCTCCTGGAGGACCCGGTCATTCGTGCACGCATCGTGGGCACGCCCTCCCTCCGTCGTGCGGTGGAGAAAACGATCCGGGCGTTGCCCCCCGATCATCGCGATCATCTGGTCGAGTTGTTAGGTCCCTCAGGGGCGCAGGACGTTCCGGATGCCTCTCGAAGCAAGCCCCACTCGCACGATGAGCGCACGCCGTGACGCCTCGACGGAGCCGGTTGTTATCGAGATGGCGACATCATCTGGCCGCGTGGTGGGTGGCCTGGTTGACCTCACTCGCGGCGATGCCGCTGACGCCCGTTGCAGCGTCGTCGCGGAGCGAGCCCGTTCACGTCGCGCTGCGGTCATCGACGCCCGCTGCAAACGACACGCTGCCGACGCCGCCGGAACGCATCCGTCTGCACTTCACGCAGGCGGTCGAAGTCCGCCTCGCTCGGATCGAGCTCTTCGACGCCGACTCGGCGAGCATTGCACTCCCCCCGGTGCGCGCCGTGGATTCCACGGACCGCGCGATCGTCACGGACGTACCCTCGACGCTCGGGGCTGGAACGTACCGCGTGCACTGGACCGTCACGTCGCGCGACTCCCACACCATTCGCGGTGACATTGTCTTCACCGTGCTCGCGCCGGCCG